>JAUIIF010000161.1 GCA_030431945.1 Bacteroidia bacterium
GTAGGGCAGCTCTACCAGTGCGAGTTCAGGAAAAACCTGTTGGAGGGCCAGGCGGACGTAAGGGTCCATCCCGTAATTATCGTCAATGTGCAGAAAGCCGCCTCCGATCAGGTAATTGCGCAGGTTCTCTGCTTCTGCGGCGCTGAACACGACGTTGCCATGGCCGGTCATGTGCACCCACGGATAGTTGTAAAGTTCAGCGCTGCCTACTTCGACGGTGCCGTAGTCAAGATCAAAATCCGTGCCCAGCTGGTCATTACAGAAAGCGGCCAGATTAGGCAGGGCAGTAGGATTGGCGTACCAGTCACCCCCTCCGTTGTACTTCAGCAGCCCCAGGCGGAGTTCTGCCGTGGAAGTTTCCACCGTTGGTGGTGCCACGGCCAGTAAAACAATGAGGGCGGGGACCAGGAAAGCGAGTAATTTTTTCATGCACTTGGTTAGTTACCAGTTAGCTTGTTCGATGGTGTGGACGGCAGTTATGGCCGCCGTTTCAGTCCGCAGGCGATTCGGTCCGAGGCTGACGAACTGAAAGTCAAGCGTACGGGCCAACGCAGCTTCTGCCGGGCTGAAGCCTCCTTCCGGACCTACGGCAACAGTAACGTCCTGCTTTTGCCCGTAGTTGTCCCGCAGCAAGGGAGTTTTGTCCGGCTCCCCCAGGTAGGCAAGGTAGCGGACATCACCCGGTGATGCCCCGGCCAGCGCGGCTTCGAAAGTAAGCAGTGGCCGCAATTCGGGCAGCCAGGCCCGCAGACTCTGTTTCATGGCCGACTCCAGTACCCGCTCCAGCCGGTCAGGCCTGATCTTTTTACGCTCCGAATGAGCTGTAAGCATCGGTTGAATAACGTCTACGCCAATTTCGGTGGCTTTCTCCAGTATCCATTCAAAACGATCAATATTTTTGGTTGGCGCCACCAGTAAAGTGAGCTTGTGAGAAGCCCGGGCCCGCTCCCGCCGGATTTCGGAGGCCTCAATCAGACAGCCCCGCTTGGTGATTTCCGTTACGGTAGCCTGGTACCAGCCGCCTCTTCCGTCCACCAGGTCAAGCGTGTCTCCGGTACGTTTGCGCAATACCTGGAAGGCATGACGTGCTTCCTCCGCACGAAGTTGGTGCGGACCGGAGGCGATGGTGGGGTCGTAGAACAGTTGCAAGAGAAAAGGGCGTGGTAAAAAAAGCGGGGAAAGTCAGGATAGCGGAAGCGATGGACTAGTTGACGGCGACTACGCCGGCGATTTCCGGCAAGCGCCGCTTCAGGGTTTCTTCCACCCCCGCCTTCATGGTCATGGCCGTCATCGAGCAGCCATTGCACGCACCAAGCCATTTAATTTCGACGATTTTGGCGTCGGAGATGTTAACGACGGCAATGTTACCACCGTCGATAGCCAGGTGAGGGCGGACGTCATTTAACGCTACGTCTACTTTAGCGATCCAGTCTTGTTTTTCGTCCGGGGTCATGGAGAAGAATTATGGTGGGATAAAGGTAACACTTTACCCGCTCGCACAGTTGTAACCCGTCACTAACGGGTGCCTGACGAAATGTACCGCCAGTCCTGAAGTAAGGCCTTTGCGCAGGAGCTGAGCTTTTCCCGCTTAGCCTTCCACCACAAAACGGTAGCCGACGCCCCGCAGGGTAATGATCCGCACGGTCGGGTCTACTTCCAGCATCGCGCGGAGCTTGCGTACGTAGACGTCCAGGTTGCGGGAATTGAAGAAGCCGTCGTCGTGCCACAGGTCCAGTAAAATCCGCTTTCGCTGGATGACGGACTGGCCGCGGAGGCGTACAAACAGCCGGAGCAGTTCTGCCTCCCGATGGCTGAGCTGGTGGACCTTCCCCGCTCCGGAAGGGGGGCGGTGGTGCAGCCGGAGGTTGGGATAGTCGAAAAGAAATTCCCCAAATTCATAGAGCTCGGAAGCAGAGGAAGGAGGCGCGGCCGCGGGTGCGGGGTGTTGGTTTTCAGGGTTGCCACCATCGTTCTCCCGCATATTTACGAGGTTTTGCATCCTGACGAGCAACTCTTCCATGCTGAAAGGCTTCCGGACATAATCGTTACCGCCGGCTTCAAATCCCGTCAGAACATCCTTTGCCTGTACCCTTGCCGTCAGGTAGAGAATGGGGAGACGCGGGAACTTTTCCCGCAAGCGCTGACCAATGGTAAAGCCGTCCTCACCCGGCAGCTGAACGTCCAGGATGGCGATGTCATAGGCCGCGGCCTGCTCCAGCGCCGGGCGGGCAGCGTGTCCATCCGTATACCAGTCGATGACGCAGCCGCGGCTTTCCAGGGATTCTTTGACGATGCGTCCGAGTAAGTTCTCGTCTTCCAGGTACAGTACTTTCATCAGGGGGTGCTTAAAAAGAAAACTGCAGCAGGGGCCGGTCGCAGTGCCGGCAATTGCTTACACAAGTATATAAAGGAGGTTAATGATAACGGTTGGTATATGAAGCGTAGCATCCCGCTAGGGTGCTATGATTTCATATACATTGTCACCACCTTTTATTTTTCTGTTATCCATTTTACGGTTGCTACAGCATCTTTCCATTGTTCAGCAAGAGCTCCATCTGTTTTATCTCCTGTAAAATCTTCATAATTCTTTAGGATTTCCCAGGCGTCATCATTTCCAAGTAATGACAAAACTTCAAGCTTTCCAAGTTCAGATTCCCATTCCGAACCAAACCCTTTCCCTTTTTTCAATGAGTTTAGAAACTGTCTTTGTATAACTTCGTCAATTGCGAATTTTTCGAGTTCAGGAATTTGAGGAGTAACATCAACTTTGCCTTCATTCAGTCTTATTTCTTGTTTTCCTATTTGAATTAATTCCCAATTCCAATTTGATCCAATTGGCAAGTATTTTAGTTCCTTTACAATTAACAAATCTTCTTGTTCTTCAATTCGGCAAATCTGAAGTGCACCATATTCAACTAACACATCCCCTGTCTGACAATTAAAAACATTGAATTCAGACATTATTAGTCCTTCACCTTGCATTTCTTTGTCAAAAAATCCGCAGAGACTTACAGAAGTCCCATTCGAAAATGTTGAAGTAGTTATTGGCTTATCATTTTCGGATGAACCAATTCCATTGAAACATTTGCAAACTGATTCTGACGATTCTGCAATTTCCTCTTTTACTTGAATTGTCTGCATTTCAGGAGAATTTTTTTTATCGTTCTCAATCATATGCTCTTCAATTTTGGATTCAGATTTATCCTTGCAAGCAAGAATTGATAAACTAAGCAGTAGTGATATTATTATATTGACTTTCATTTTTTTTGGTGGTAAAAAACCTCAGAGGTTGCCCGAAAGCGGAATTTTCACGGTAAAACGCGCGCCTCCCTTAGTCGTGTTATCAACGGTTACCTCGCCGCCGTGCGCCCGGGCCACTTGCCTTACGAACGTCAGGCCCAGCCCGTGGCCCTTCACCTTGTGCCCCTCACCGGGGCGCTGCCGGCGGTAAAAACGCTCGAACACTTTTTCCTGCTCTGCCGGAGGGATGCCCGGACCGTTATCACTGACGGTAAGTACAACCTCGTGGGCCTGGCTGCTCACGGAAACTGCAATGAGGGGGGGCGTGCCTCCGTATTTACAGGCGTTGTCCAGCAGGTTGTACACCAGGTGATGCCAGTAGTGCGGGTCGATGTAAGCCTTGGTATCCCCGAAACTGGAGAGTTGAAGCTGCTGCTCCGGCAGCTGGTAGCGCAGGGATAGCCCGCGCCAGGCCGCCCGGACTGCGTCCGTCAGGTCCGTCCGTTCAAGCTGCAGCCGTTGGCTCAGCTCACCGGCCTGCAGGGAGTCGATGGCGCGATCGGCCATTTGGTCCAGACGCTGCAGTTCTGCCTGGCCAATGGCCAGGTACTCCCGCCGCCGCTCCGGGTCTTCATCAGCCCCAAAGATGTTTAGTGCTTCGAGCGCCACCCCCACCGTAGCGATGGGTGTTTTCAATTCGTGGGCCACGTTTGCCACCAGGGCATCTTTCTGCCGTAATTGCCGTTCCTGCTCAAAGAGGTTCCGGTAAGCAGAAGCAAAGGCGAAGCCCGTGGCGCCGAAAAGTAAAAAGCCGAAGAAAAATTCCGGCAACAGCCCCAGTAAGAGCTCTCCCGTATAGTTGGTGATCTCGAAATAGGAAGGTTCCTTGCCGAGTCCCTGATTGATCAGGTTGGTTTTAATCCGCATGGGCAGCTGGTGCTCCGAGCTCAGCCTGCCTTGTGCTAAAGGACTGAGCCCGACACTGTAGCGCTCGCGCAGGGTGTCGAGCAGTTCCGAGGGGAGTTTCTCCAGGGTAAAGCCATCGTCCTGGAAATGGAAGCTGAAAGATTGTGAATCTGCCCGGAAAGGGTTGGTGCGAACGGTGACGAGCTGCGGAAAACCTTCCTCCGTTTTGTGGATGTTCTCCACCACCACGGTGGCACTTTTTTCCATAGCAGTAATGCTGTATTCTATGTAGGCCTCGTTGCGTAGTGCCCGCTCCTGACTGCTGCCGCCTTCCCAGACCGGTCCTTTGCGCATAAAAAAGGGAACGGCCCTGCGGAAAACGTTGTCCACCAACAAATCGTCCAGGTCTCGCTCCACTTGTTCCCGCAAAGCTTCCCGGTCGTGTTTGTAGGATTGCCACCACCACATGCCGAGCAAGGTGCCCAGCAAGAGCATGATAAAAGAGAAGGTATAAATCAGCTGTTTCATACAGGATCAGGAATGCGACAATACAAAGAACGGTTGCTAAGGGACTGGCCCCAAACCGATTAACCTTAATTAACCCTCTTTGGGCGGAGTTAAGGTTCACGGGGCGTGCATGCCCATATCTTTGGTGCAACTTATGACGTCTGGGCTACGGGGTCAACTGGATGGTTCGGCATACCCTGCTCTTCAATCCTGGTTGGCACCTGCGTCCGCGCCGCAAGACCATAATTTTCACAACACTGGTAAGATCTTGATAATGAAATCACTTTTTACACTGCTGCTTTTCTCTTCTCTCCTGCTCCCTGATGTGTCAGCGCAGGTGGCTTACGGTACCATTGACTACCTCCGTACGGTGGAACGCGACATCCAGATTGACGGGATGGAGGAAAACAAAGAAATTAAGGCCATGCTGGCCAAAATGGCGGCCGCCGGGGCTTTTACCGAGAATTACCGGGCTACGTTTACGCCGGAGGGTTTCACCTTTATTCAGCAAATCAAGGAGCCTACCTCGATGGAGTCTGAACTGGGCGGGGGAGCGATGGTCGTGATCGAAACCGGCGGCGGCGACCCAAGCCATTTTTACACCAACACCAGGGAAGAAAAATTGGTGAATACGGAGTACATCTTCGATAAAGCATTCCTGGTCTCCGGCAAGTGCACGCCCATTGCCTGGACGATCACCGAGGAGACCGTTCCGCCGAGTGACGCCACCATTGGGCTAGACCTGAAGATCGCTACCGGAATTACTCCCGGGGGGGATACGCTCACGGCTGGTTTTGCACCTTCTCTTCCCGTTCAGGTGGGCCCAAGAAACGTGTATGGGTTGCCGGGGGCCATCATTACCCTGAGTTATCCCCGGCCAGAGGGAGGCACCGTTGTCTTCCGGGCAACCGCCATGAGCCTGAGTGCGGAGCCCCTGGCCCTGGAACAGCCAACCGAAGGAAAAAAAATAAGCCCCGAGAAATTCCGCGCTGAGCAGAAGAAACGTCAGGGTACGATGACCCGCATGATCGAGCGACACTAAAATTTTACTGATTTTAATTCGGGTGATTAAACCATCAGCAGAGGCAAACCGTCGAACAAAGGTCAGTATCCGTCGAACAGAAATAAAATAGGCGGCGAATACTACAACATTTGTCATACCATCTCGGTAGTAGTTCTACATTTAAATCAGACCAAATGACTTTTTTGCAACGCCTTGCCTTGCTGACGCTGATGATTGCCTGCTTCTCTCCGCTTAGTGCGCAGATCACTACGGGTACCATCGATTACAACGTTCACATGACCTTTGAATTGGGCGACTGGATGCCCCAGGACAGAAAGGAGGAGATGCTGAAGCGAATGGCCGATGGCGATTTTGATCAGCTCGGCCGCTTGTCTTTCACCGCTGATGCTTTCAGCTATTCTCCAGTACCACCCAAAGTACCACCCGGAGGTGGCCGGGGTGGCTTCTGGATGCGCCAGGCAGAAAACCCTGACGTGTACTTTACCAGCCTAAAAGATTCCATGGTCACTGACCGGCGCCAGGTAATGGACCAGGCTTTTATTATGGAAGATAAGTGGGTTACCCCGCAGTGGAACATCGCCAACATGAAAGTGGGGATGAAAGAAATACCCTTACCTACCCAGCTGGCTACCGCCGTAAGTATTGAAGGCGATACGCTGACGGCATACTTCACGCCTAGTATTCCTTTAGGAATCGGTCCGCGGGGTTACGGCGGATTACCCGGAGCCATTGTCTACCTGAAAGTAGAAAAGGAAGGTAGAGTAACGGAGTACACCATGACGACCATGGCACCTAATGCTGAAGTAGACATGACCAAGCCCGCAAATGAGAAAATCATCACGCGGGAAGAATTTGAAAAGCAGCAGAAACGCGCCCAGGAAATGATGGAGCGCCGCCGCCGTGGCTGGGAACGTGGCCGCGGATAGCGCCGGTGCAGACCGTCGCTGCAGCAGTTCAAACTACGGCGACGGTCTGCGCAGCGTCGCCTTCCACCCCTCCCTAACCCCACAATCTTGAGAACCTCCCCTTAACCCCCACCAAATGAAACGACTTTACGCCTTACTACTTTTTGTACTGGCCACCACTACACTCTCCGCACAGGCAGAAATTACGGCCATCGTAATGGATACCAGTGGTATTACTTTGCCGGGGGCCAATGCCGTGTTATTACGGGCACAGGACAGCTTGCTGACCAGTTTTGGCACCACCGATGATAAAGGGCAATTTCGGATGCAGAACGTGCCCGCGGGCAAATACCTGCTCCGGGTAACTTTCCTGGGGTACGAACGCCCCGACCAGAACCTGGACATTACCACCGAAGACAGCTACTTTGATCTGGGCAATCTGAAGTTATATCCGGCAGGTTTCCTCATCAACGGCGTCGAAGTGACGGCAGACCGCATCCCGATCCGGATGCGTGGCGATACCATGATGTACGATGCCGGGGCCTTTGCCGTGGGCGATAACGCCGTTGTGGAAGACCTCATCCGTCGCCTGCCGGGCATGAGCGTTGACGCTGCGGGAAATATCACCTGGCGTGGCAAACCCATTTCGGAGGTAATGATCAACGGCAAACCTTTCTTCGCGGGTAACTCAACCCTGCTGACGCAGAACCTGGACGCCAAAGCCATCAAGAACGTAGAGGTGTACGACCAGAAATCGGATGCTGAAGAAGTAAGCGGTATTGATGACGGCAACGAAAATATGACCGTTAACCTCGAAATGAAGGACGATTTCAAAGCAAAGGTATTCGGTGAAGTGTATGCCGGCTACGGTACCCAGGATCGCTACCAGGCGGGCGGTAAGCTGTTTCGCATCAGTGACGTTACGCAGATCGGGGTACTCGGGACGGTGAACAACGTTAATAAGGTTGGCTTCTCCGGTGACGAAATTTCCGGATTCAACGGCAGCTCCGGACGGGGACGGGGCTTCTCCTTCGGAGGGGACAGCAATGGATCGCTACCGCTCGACAATGGTGACGCTACCGGTCAGAACCGCAGCATCGCTTCGGGAATAAACTTTGGCCGTAGCATCGGCAAGGGGGGGCAACTGACGGCCGACTACGCCCTGTTCGATCGCAATCAGGCCCAGCAATCACAAACGCTGCAGGCCTTTAACCGGGCTAATGATCAACGAATCGTAAACACCCTGGAAGGCAATGCCGCCAGCAGCTACAGCCACCGGCTTGGTTTTGAATACCGGCAGCGGTTGGACTCTACTTCGCGCTTACGGATCAACGGCGATGCCAACATCGTCGGTGGAGACAACTCCACCCTGGCGGCAACCAGTGTGAGCAACGACGGGCAACTGATAGATGAGTACACCGTCAACGAACTGAACAATAATGAACGCCCCTCCGCTAACCTGGATTTGAACTTCAACCGACGGGTCGGTGGACGCGAAGGCCGGACCCTGAACGTTGGCGTTGATGGTGGCTACACTGACAACCAAAGCGACCTGGACCTACTGACGGAAGGCTTGAATGAAGCCGGCCTGAACGTGCCGGGCGCCCTGGTAAACGGGCAGCAGCTCCAGGACCGACGAACGAAGAGTATCGATTACGGCGCGGACGCTGATTTCACCGAACCACTCAGTGATAAATGGCGAATTCGTGTTGGTGCCGGTTACGGGGCGGATATCGATGAAGGCGACTACCGCTTCCGCCTCGGCGAAGAAACGGCCATTAACCTGCTGGACCGTCAGTGGAGCGGTATTAATGGCTCCCTGGGCATGATCCATACTTTCGGGAAGGGAGGCAACTTCTCTTTCGGCTCCGACGTGGAAGGTAATAAGCTGGAATTGTCCGGCGATGTGGCACAAGCCACCAATTACACTTTCGTGCTGCCTTACGCCCGGCTGCGGCTGCGGACCAAAAAAGGATTCTTTAACGTAGGCTACAACAGCAGTTCCCGGGCCCCGGCAATTTCCCAGTTGCAGACCATTGCCCAGCCCGGCGCCAGTGGGCGGGTAAGTATCGGTAACCCGGAATTGACCCCCGCCGTA
>JAUIIF010000162.1 GCA_030431945.1 Bacteroidia bacterium
GCCCGGCATTCATCCCGTGCCCTTATCCCCATCAGGAGAGTTCAGCCATGCGCCGGAACAATTCGTTGTTCCGGGCTAATGCCGCGTAGGTTCCGGAAGCGAGTAACTGCCCTGCGGCGAGCAGGTGGATTTCGTCGGCGTAGCGCACGGTTGAAAGGCGGTGGGCGATAATGAGCACCGTAAGTTCTTCCGGGAGGCGCTCAATGGCGGCAATAATGGTCTGCTCGGTAATGGTGTCGAGGGCACTGGTGGCTTCATCGAGCACGAGCACGGAGGGGCGGCGTAAAAGTGCCCGGGCCAGCCCAACCCGTTGGCGTTGTCCGCCACTCAGCCGGACCCCCTGCTCTCCCAAAAGGGTATCGAGGCCTTCCGGGGCATTTTGGTGGACAAAGTCGGCCAAATCCACCATTTTCAGGACTTCCATAATGGTGGCATCATCCGCCGTGGTGGAAGTAAGGCCGAAGGTGATGTTATCCCGTAACGTGGCATCGTATAAAAAAACGTCCTGGGGGACGTAGGCCAACTGCTGGCGCCAGGCCGCCAGGGTGTCCGGAGCAAGTGGCACACCGTCCACCAGCACCTCGCCCTCCGTAGGGGCGAATAATCCGGTAATTAAGTCTACCAGGGTCGTCTTTCCGGAGCCGGTAACGCCGACGAAGGCCACCACCTGTTGTTTCCGGATCGTCAGGGAAAGCCCCTGGAATAAAGGCGTGGCCGCCCCCGGAAAATGGAAGCCGACGTCCTGTAGGGTAATGTCCGACGTAAAGGGCAGCGGCCGGGGTGCAACCGGCGGCTTGTTTTCCCAGCTTAAACCGGCGACGAGGTCGTCGTACATAGCTTCCAGGACACTCTGGTGGGTTCTGATGGTGGCAACGGCACCGAAAACCTGCTGGAGGGCCGGCAATAAACGGTAGCCCGCCACGGCAAACAGCGTCAGGGTAGGAAGTACCTGGCCGATATCCTCCGTCTTTAAATAAAGAACCAGGGTGACGGTGATGATTCCCGTGAAAGCGACAATTTCCAGAAATTGTTTGGGCGTCTGGTACATCAGCCGCAGCCGGGGGTGGACTTTGGCGAGGACCGCCGTATCCCGCCGGTACCGGTCGATAAAGCCTTCTTCACTCCCGTATGTCTTAACGGTCTTAATGCCCTGCAGCAATTCTTCCAGTGCCCGGTGCCGGCGTTGGCCCGCTTGCTGCCGCAGTTGGCCCAGTCGCTTCAGGGGCGCTCTGCGCACCCGGTAGATTAGTAAGTACGCCCCACCCAGGGCCACGGCAGAACTGATGGCCACCAGCGGATTAACGAGTAAGGCCAAAAGGATGATCACCAGGGCCGTCGTGCCACTCATGATCAGGGTGATCAGGGGGCTCAGGTAGCCCGTTGTCAGGTGCTGGACCTCCTGCAGGATGTACACCCGCAGGTCGGCCGTATTCTTTTGCAGAAAATAGCGGTACGGGCGGGAGATGTAATAATCAAGCAACCGCGTGCTGGTGCGGTGGTAGATCTGCCAGAGCAGCCGCTCCGTCAGGTATTGCATCAGCATGGCAAACAGCCGGGATGCCAGGAGCAGAAAAATCACGGTAATGCCTGCGGCAATGATAAATGAACGCTCCCCGCTGAACCCGCCCCGGGAATAGAGGTGCTGGAGCTGGTCATTTTCAAAAATCAGGGCCGGGCGGGCCATCAACGACATAAAGGGCAGTATACTGGCTACGCCGATGAGTTCCAGTCCCGCCAGGACCAGGGCCCCCAGGACGAGGAACCGGAATTTGCTGCGATCCGCAGCGGAGAGGATGTGGAAGATGCGGTTGATGGGGCAAAGATAGTGGAGTAACGGGCAGCGTCCTGATGCTAGAAATGCCGGGTACGAACGTAGAAGTGCTTGTCCCGTACCCCGAAGGCCTTGACCAGCAAGGGGCTGACCACAACAATTACGTTACGGTCGTTTACCTGTTCCGGGATCCTGCCAACCACCCGGGCGTAAATGGTTTTCCGGCTGCGGGGGTCTTCTATCTCAATGAGACTGTTGATGGGGGCCGTCCGGTGCAGCGCCATCCATTTTCCCGGGTCGCCCTTTTTTGTCCACGCCGCCTTGCCGTTGGCCTGCTTCATTTTCTTTCCCGCAGTTCGGAGCTCCCAGAGCTCGCGTAAGCCGCGGTTACGGCGCACGTAAGGATCGACAATGTCTCCCTGCCAGGCCTTCGGAATGCCGTCCAGCTTCAGGTAACCGATGGCTACCCTTTGGTTGGGCTGCATTCTTTCCGGGTCCAGCTCCGGGTTGAGGGAGCGGAGATGAGCATCATTCTCCAGTTGCAATATTCGCTTGTGCAGACCGAAATAGGTCTCGCCTCTGCCCATCTGATAGTACACGGGTAAAAACCAGGCCAGGCTGTCGGCAGCCGGAGCGGGACGAATAGCTACCCGGGGCACGGCGACGCGTACTTTATCGCCCGGTTTATAGCTCGACCGCAGTGCGGGGTTCAGCTGGTACGCATCTTCCAGGCTGAGTCCGTAAAAACTGGCCGTACCGAACAGGGTCTGACCGGGGGCCAGGTAGTGGTCAAAGAGGATTTGACCTACGCCCGGATCAAAGCGTACCGTCATGGTATCGAAAGGACGAAGGTAGTACAGGCTGTCGCCCGTGTATTGCGCGTTAACGCCCGTACAGATGACGACCGTAAGTAGGGTCAGGAAAAAATGTTTCAAGGGGATGTTTTTGGATCAGTAGACGAGGGAAGACGGGGCCAAGATACGAAGAATTGGGCTGCAACCCTGCGGATAACCGTACGTCCTTGTTGCTGTACCCCCTGGATCGTTTAATCACCCACACTTGATGAAACCACTACTTTTACTCACTTGTCTGCTGACAATTACAACCACGTTGTTTGCGCAGGAGAAACCCTCCCTCGAAGCCATTCGTACTGCTGCCACGATTAAGATTGACGGACTCCTCGACGAGGAAGCCTGGGCCGCAGCTCCGCCGGGAGATGATTTTACCAACCTGCAGCCCGTGCCGTGGGTAAAACCGAAGCAAAAATCGGAGGTACGGGTGCTCTACAATGATAAAGGCATTTACGTAGGCGCCAGCCTGTACGACGCCAGCCCCGACAGCATTCTGATGGAATTAACGGAACGGGATGACCTGGGGAATACCGACTGGTTCGCCATCTCTCTGGACCCCTACAACAGCGGGCAGAACGGTTTTGCGTTCCTGACGACGCCGGCGAACGTGCAGTTCGATTCACAATACTCCACCGATGGTGAAGATGCCAACTGGGATGCAGTCTGGCAAAGCAAGTCCGTGGTTACGGCGGAAGGCTGGTCCGTGGAATATTTCATTCCCTACTCGGCCATCCGGTTCCCGAAGACAAACGAACAGGAGTGGACCATCAACTTTGTCCGCAACGTCCAGCGGAACCGGGAAAAAAGCTTCTGGACGGCCATTGACCCGAACATCGACGGCTACCTCAACCAGTGTGGCCGCCTGACGGGAATCCGCAACGTGAAGGCTCCGGCAAGGATTCAGGCTACGCCGTTTTTGGCAGTGTACGGCTTGCGGGCGCGGAGCGCAGGTGCAGAAAAAGCCTCGAATGGGAGCAGTGTGACGGGCGGGATGGACGTGAAAGTCGGACTCTCCGAAGCGTTTACCCTGGACATGACCCTGATTCCCGACTTCGGCGAAGCACGGTCCGATGATCAAATCCTGAACCTCGGCCCTTTCGAGCAACGGTTTGACGAACAACGGGCCTTTTTTACCGAAGGGACAGAGCTCTTCAACAAAGGAGGTTTCTTTTACAGCCGCCGCGTCGGCGGCGGCAACTACTTCGGCAACGCCTTGGCAGACGGACTGCTGGAAGGCGAAACCGTCGTCGACAACCCCCAGCGCGCCAAGTTGTACAACGCGACCAAAATTTCCGGCCGTACGGCGAAGGGAACGGGAATCGGCTTCTTTAATGCCGTAGAGCAAGCGAATTACGCCACCGTCATCAATGCCGAGGGGGAAACCCGCGAGATCCAGACGAACCCCCTCACCAACTACAACGTCGCGGTGATCGACCAGAACCTGAAAAATAATTCATCGGTCACCCTGATCAACACCAACGTCCTGCGCGAAGGTGCGGCGGCGGATGCCAACGTTACCGGGCTGCTCTTTGACCTGCACAACAACGCCAACAAATACGCCATCCGTGGCAAACTGGGCGTCAGTCAGCGCTTCCTGCCGGGCACCGTCAACCGCGGGCACGAAGGCGCCCTGCGCCTGGAGAAAATATCGGGAAACTGGACGTGGGGCATCGGTGCCGGAGAAGAAAGTGATACCTATGACCTTAACGACCTGGGAATCATCTTTGCCAATAACGAACGGAACGCCGGCGCGGTGGTCCGCTACAATCACCGCAAGCCCTTCTTCAATGGCTTTTTCCTCAATGGCGGCGCCGGCACAGATTTGAGCTACAGCACCCTTTACAAGCCGGGCAAATTCACCGGGGCCGGTACGGAGACGTGGGTGTACGCCCAGACGAAGCACTTCTGGAACGTCAACTTCTGGATAGAATCCAACCTCGGAGACAACTTCGACTACTTTGAACCCCGGGTGAAAGGACGGTTTCTGCGGAACCCCGGCGAGCAAACCTTCGGAGGGTGGATTGGTACGGACAGCCGCAAACCCATCCGGCTCAGCACCAACGCGAACCACAACCGCTACTACGACGCGGATCGGGCAGACCTGTACCTGAACCTGAATGTCCGGTGGCGGGCCAGTGACCGCTTTAGCCTCAATGCCGGCGTTTTTCGCGGCCGGGAACGCAACGAAGTCGGGTACGTCAATCAGCAAAAGGTCCCCACCACGGAAGGAGGTACCACTACGGATGTTTTTATGGGAAAGCGTAACGTTACCTCCATCGAGACCAGCCTGGCGGCGAAGTACAGCTTCACGGCCAATATGACCCTGAACCTGCGTGCCCGCCACTACTGGAGTGGGGTAACCTATACCAGTTTTCACCGGCTGACGGAAACGGGAACCCTGGCGGCCACGGATTATCAGGAGAACCACGACCAGGATTTCGATGCCTTTAACGTCGACCTGATCTACCGCTGGCGCTTTGCGCCGGGGAGCGACCTGTTTCTGGTCTACAAATCAAGCATCACCGACTTTGACCGCCAGCGTGCGGAAAGCTATCAGAAGAGTTTTACCGACCTGTGGCAGGATACACCCCGCAACGGTTCCGTTTCGCTGAAGGTGGTGTACTGGCTGGACTATGCCTCACTGGTCGGCCGGTAGGCTGATCAGGCGACCGTACCCGCCCGGCTCGCCAACCTTTCCCCGGCACCAGCGTTCCCGCCTAAAACACTTTCCGCCACATGAGCGCTAACCTTCTTTCCGTAGGCCTTGTACAACAGGCCAACACTGGTAACCGAGACGAAAACCTGGCCAAAAGCGCCGCCGCTGCACGGCAGTGTAAAGCTGCGGGTGCTGAGTTGATTGTTTTTCAGGAGCTGCACACCGGCCTGTACTTCTGCCAAACCGAAGCCACCGAGGTGTTTGACCAGGCGGAAACCATTCCCGGCCCCAGTACGGCTTATTTTGGTGAACTGGCGCGGGAGCTGGACTGTGTACTGGTGCTTTCGCTCTTTGAGCAGCGTGCGCCGGGCCTTTGCCACAATACCGCCGTTGTCCTGGAACGCGACGGGTCAATTGCGGGGAAATACCGGAAAATGCACATTCCGGATGATCCGGCTTATTACGAAAAGTTTTATTTCACGCCGGGCGATCTTGGTTTTGCGCCAATCCAGACCAGCGTCGGTAAACTGGGCGTTCTGGTTTGTTGGGACCAATGGTACCCCGAAGCTGCCCGCCTGATGGCCCTGGCCGGTGCCGAGCTGCTGATTTATCCTACGGCCATCGGCTACGAAACCACGGATGACGCTGCGGAGCAGGCCCGCCAACGGGATGCCTGGATCATCAGCCAGCGCGCTCACGCCGTGGCCAACGGCTTACCCGTAGTTTCCGTAAACCGAACCGGCTTTGAACCCGACCCCAGCGGCGTTACCAACGGTATCCGGTTCTGGGGATCTTCCTTTGTCGCCGGTCCGCAAGGCGAATTTTTGTACCAGGCCCCTCAGCAGGAGGAAGTCCATACCGTGGTAACGATCGATCGCCAGCGAACGGCGGATGTACGCCGGATCTGGCCCTTTTTCCGGGACCGGCGCATCGATGCCTACGGCGGACTTACCCAACGGTACCTTGACTAATCGGGGGCTTACCGCGCGTAGTACGCTGTCAACCCTGCCTTACCGATGATGTGCTCTGCGGCAACAAACAACATCATGGCCGGAGAGGCTCCGGCATCCACACCCAGCTTTTCGGTTTTCAGCGCGAAGATGGTCAGGTGGTAAGGATGGGCCTCGTCTCCGGGCGGCGGGCAGGCGCCACCGTAGCCGACTGCGCCGTAGCTGTTGTGCAGCTCAATGGTTCCTGCGGGCATCGATTTGGTGCTGGCACCGGCGGGAAGGCTGGAGACGCCCGCCGGAATATCACAGGCACACCAGTGCCACCAACCGCCTGGCCCCGGCGCGTCGGGGTCATGACAAATGATCATAAAGGACTTGGTGCCTTCCGGTGCATTATTCCAGGCCAGATCGGGACTTTGGTTGTCACCACCGGCACCAAAATCGTGGTAGACCTGTGCGCGGGGGACTTGTCCGGAAAAAGAAGAGGAGGTAAGGGTAAAACCTGCCATGAGGATATGTTTTATGTTGTCTTATTCGTCAAGGGGCCGTTGCGAAGCCCAGGGGCGGGGATTTTCCCGCATTACTTGCTTGCCTGGGAAAATGCCGGTTTTCCTGCAACGTAAGTAGCTAATACTTTTGTTTGCATGATGTCTTCGTCCGCACAGCTCAACAGGTTGTTGGAGAGCAGGATGAAGTCTGCCTGCATCATTGGTGCCAGGGTGCCGAGCCGGTCTTCCTGGAACGCGCCGTAGGCCGCGGCACCGGTGTAACTGTGGAGGCCTTCAGTGCGCGTCATCCGCTGCTCGGGGAAGAAAGTGGCTTTGCCGTCGGCGCGTTTGCGGGTAACGGTGGCGTAGAAGCTTTCGATGGGGTCTACGTCTTCTACCGGGGCATCCGTTCCGTTGACGATGACGGCACCGGCATCCAGCAGGCTGCGCCAGGGATAAGCGCCGGAGGCCGCCCGCTCGGTACCGAGCCGGTTTTCGGCGAAGAGCGCATCAGACGTACAGTGAATACCCTGCATGGCGGCAATTACGCCCAGCTCCGCAAAGCGGGGAATGTCCGCAACGGCCAGGTGTTGGGCGTGCTCGATCCGCCAGCGTTTGTCGTCGCCCGGCTTTACGTATTTAGCCATCACGTTCAGCGTCTCCTGGTTGGCTTTATCGCCGATGGCGTGCACGCAGAGCTGCATGTTGTGCTGCTGGGCCAACTGGGCAATGCTGTCCACTGTTGCTACCAGGGTGGTGTTCTGGCCCACGAAGCCCGGGTTGTCGAAATAGGGCTCAAGCAGCCAGGCGCCGTAGCTGCCCAGCGCACCGTCGAGTTCCGTTTTAATGGCGGCGCAGGTGAAATTTTTGCCGTAGTGCGGCAGGCCATCCATATTGCCGGCCATTTCCTGGTAAGAATGACGCAGCATGACCCAGAGGTTCAGCTTCAGGGCGTTGGCTTCGTCTAGTTCTTTGTACCAGTCGATTTCCCGGAATTTGGTACCGGCATCCTGAAAGCTGGTGACTCCTTTACGGAGGCATTCCTCCTGGGCGGCCTCAATGCCCAGCAGCCATTCTTCTTTGCGCGATTCCGGGGTCAGGGTCTGTATCCAGTTTTGGTAGGCATCGGTAATCAGGTCCATGGCCCGCTCCTCAAAGACGCCGGTCGGGTCACCGTTGGCATCGCGGAGTACACGGCCGCCACGGGGGTCCGGGGTTTCCCGGCTGACCCCGGCAATCTCCATTGCCTTTGCGTTGGCAAACAGACCGTGTCCGCTGGCGTGGCGCAGGATCACGGGATGGTTGAGGGTCATCTGGCTCAGTTCATCGTGGATGGGGTAGCCGCCCACGGAATGATCGTGGGGCTTGTCCCATTTTTCCTGGTGCCAGCCGCGGCCGCTGATCCAGTCACCTTCCGGTGTCTCCGCAGCCCGCTCGGCAACCATGGCGACGATTTCGTCCCAATTTTTTGATCGCAGGAAGTTGAGGTTCCGTAAACTGCTGCCCAGACCACTGAAGTGGGCGTGCCCTTCGATGAAGCCGGGCATTACGAACTGGCCGTCGGCGTTCAGGCGATCAGTACCGGCATCTATTTGCCGGGCCCAGGCACTCGTGTCGTTACCTACGGCCAGTACCCGCCCGCCCTGGCCGATGAGCATGGCCGTGGCACAGTAGTCCGTTGCCGGCGCAGTTTCCACGCCGGGGCAGTCTACTCCCGTCCAGATTTTTGCGTTGTAGACGAGGAGGTCCGCCTGGTTACCGGTTTCGGGTTCTCCCTGGCAGGCGCAGAGGAATAGGAGGCATAGGGTGGGGAATAGTAGTCTCATGAAGTGCTTTTTTTGTGGGCGCGAACGCAGGTGCAACAAGGGGGGTAAGGCAAAGTTCAACAACTTGGTTGCAAGACTGGCAACGCCGGGTCGGAAGGGTAAATGTAGCTTTGATCCGGCTAGAAATACGGTC
>JAUIIF010000163.1 GCA_030431945.1 Bacteroidia bacterium
CTTTTTAACGACATCAGCAGCCTCGATAGCAAGTGAAAAAGTCCCAAACCACTTTGACTTAGGTATAAAAACAAAGAGGCTGATCTCCCAGTGGGAGATCAGCCTCTTTGTTTTGGGCGCATGCGCAGTTGCCGGCGGGAAGAAAAACGGGGACGGCTAAACCGGGTAACCCTTTTCGTCCGGCCAACCGCTACGCTCCCTTAAAGTTGGCGGCCCGTTTTTCCACGAACGCCGCGGCCCCTTCGGCAAAATCCTTAGTTCCGGAAGCCCGGCCGAAAGACTTGGCCTCCGCAACAAAATCACTTCCGGCGTAGTAAGCGTTAATCGCTTTAATCGACTCTTCAATCGCTACCGGGCCTTTCTGGCCAATCGTATTCAGCAGTTCAATTGCCTTGGCACGCGCTTCGGCAGCCGGCAGACAATAATTCACCAGCCCCAGTCGGTGAGCTTCAACTGCGTTGATCATGTTGCCGGTCAGGGTCAGCTCCATCGCCTTGCCTTTACCAATCAGCTGGTTTAATCGTTGGGTACCCCCATAACCAGGGATGATGCCCAGGTTGACTTCAGGCTGTCCGAACCTCGCGGTATCAACGGCGACACGCAGGTGGCAGGCCATGGCCAGTTCGCAGCCTCCCCCCAGGGCGAAGCCATTGACGAGGGCAATCACCGGCCGGTGAAAATTTTCGATCAGGAAGAAGACATCCTGCCCGCGGGTGGCCATTTCTTCGCCACTGCCCGCTGCGGCAACCCCCAGAAACTCTTTAATGTCAGCACCGGCCACGAAGGCCCGGTCGCCAGCTCCCGTCAGCAGCACCCCCGTGAGGTCGCGTCGGTCCGCATAATCTTTGCCGAACAGCGCGGCCAGCTCACCCATCGTTTGCTGGTTGAGGGCGTTAAGCGCCTGGGGCCGGTTTACGGTGACGTAAAGAATTCGGTCAGCTTCTTCAACGAGTAGGTTCTGGTAGTCTGGCATGATGTTTTTTTTTCTTGACTAAGGTGAAAAATGGATCTTCGCAACGAAGAACCTATTTCTTCGGTAAAAAGATTTCTGAAATCATACAACGGGCACTGCCGCCGCCATATTTCTCAATGTTGGGTAAAGGAACGTGAACGATGGGTGCTCCCAGTGCCGCTCGTTGGGCAGGGTCCAGGGCATGAAATGCGGTGGAAGACATGACCCAGACGGGGCCTGCAGCACCAACCAATTCAAGGGCGTTACCGGCAAATTGGTCCATCTGGTCCAGGCTGATGCCAACGATGCGCTTACCGGTAATGGCCAGGCTTTCGGTCAGTTTACTCTTTTCCGCAGGATTTCGTACGGCATCCAGGCAAACCAGGGCCACCTCATTCCCCACGGCCAGCATTACGTTGGTGTGGTAGACCACCCCACCCCGCTTGTCATGGGCGTTGAAGGTGATCGGAGCGTAGTCCATAGCCATGCACCAGTCTTCGATTGCCCCCTGCGTAGCCCGTTCGGAAAAACAAGCGTAAGCAATCCTGTTTTGGCGATCCAGGACCAAACTACCGGTACCTTCCAGAAAACGGCCGTCATTTTCCCAGTGTTCCAGTGCCAGGGTCCGCAAAACGCTGTGGTCCCGGTCCAAAACTTCCAGTACATCTTCCCGGCGCTCAATCCGGCGTTGGGGCCAGAACATCGGATAGGTAACGTACAGGCCATCTTCGTGGGTGCTGAACCAATTGTTGGGGAAAACGGAGTCCGGCGTAGGGACACCCTCCTGGTCCTCCATTACCGTCACCCGGATACCCGCCGAGCGTAAGGCAGCAACGTAGTTATCGAACTCTTCCACTGCAGCGGCGGAGATGGCCCGCTGGTCTTCCGGGGCAGCAATGGACTGAAAGTGATTATCAATGTGCGTCGGACTTCCGATGGCGAAATCCCGTGGACGCACCATCAGGACGTGGTCGGTGGTTTGCTTGTGCATTCGTGTAGCTTGGTTATGGCTTGGTTAGGCGGGCAAGGTAGGATGGAATCCTAAACGAAGCATTCATTTATCCCCTTTTTTTGTACGGGCGCGGACGCCGGATGCAGGGTAAGTTATAATTAGAGCGCATACGACCCTGCCATTCCTTGCCGCATACCCTCTGTTGCTCCTGCGGCCGCGCCCCGTGCCGCTTCGTGCATCGTAAGCCCCGCGCCCCGGCCCCGTAGCTCGTTCTTAGCGTCAAGTAACTGACACTACTTGGTGTAAGTTGAACACTATCGGATTTTGTGCTTAATTTTCGTTTTCTCCGGACGTGAAGTCCACCCAAAATCTACTCAATAGCTAATCCGCCATGAAATTTTATTCGTTCTTCGTTCTCCTGCTGCTGACGTCTTTCCTGTCCGCCCAACTTTCTCCCCAGACGGCCATTGCCGCGATGGGCCGCGGCATCAACCTGGGCAACACCCTGGAGCCCCCCCTCGAAGGAGCCTGGAATAACGGCCCTGCGGATGAAAGCTATTTTACGGCCTACGTCGATGCCGGCTTTACCAATGTTCGCATTCCGGTACGCTGGGATGAACATACGCAGGATTTTGCGCCGTATGCCATCGATGCTGCCTGGATGGACCGGGTAGAGCAGGTGGTGGACTGGGGCCTGAGCCGCGGTCTCTACATTACCCTCAACGGCCACCACGAAGACTGGCTCAAGACCAGCTACACTGCCGCCAACCGGGCGCGGTACGACGAGATCTGGCGCCAAATCGTCCGGCGTTTTAAGGATAAGTCAGACAAACTCCTCTACGAAATAATCAATGAGCCCAACGGGCTCACCGTACAACAGGTTGACGACCTGAATGCCCGTATCCTCGGCATCATCCGAGCCCAGGAGCCTACCCGTCTCGTCATTTTCGGAGGTAATATGTACGCCAATGCCGAGCAACTGGTGCAAGCTGCCGTACCTGATGATGACTACCTGATTGGCTACTACCACTCGTATGACCCCTGGCCCTTTGCCGGCGAGGCTACCGGTACCTGGGGAACCGCCAGTGACTACCAACAAATGGCTAACCGTTTTCAGCTGGCAAAAAACTGGTCTGTCACCAACAACATCCCCGTATACATCAGCGAATTCAACGCGCGGGTATCCGCCGACTATAATTCCCGGATGCGGTGGTTAGCAGAATACGCAGGCCTGGCCGATCGGCATGGTTTTGCCACTTCCGCCTGGGATGACGGCGGGATGTTTAAAATCCTGGACCGCAGCACGGCTACCTGGCCGGCCGAAAAGGACGTTCTGATTCACTACTACCAGGATTCACCACACCGCATCTTCTCCACTGCCAGCGAGGGAGAAAACCAACCACTGGCCGCACTGGTGGAATGGGAAAACCGACTTACGGGCAACGACAGCATTGTGCTGGAAAAAGCAGTCGGCAGTATTGGTGCCTTTAATGAAATTGTCCGCCTGGCTCCTACGGCCACCTCTTATCTGGACGAGGAGGTCAGCGAAGGGGGAACCTACACCTATCGAATGCATACCCTGGCAGCTGATGGACGCCTCGTCCATGGCTACCCTACCCGCTTACGCCTGAACCCCGCTACGGGCGGTACGCAGGCTTCCTTTACCGGCACGCCCATTCCGATTCCCGGAACCCTGGAGGTGGAAGACTATGACCTGGGTGGTGAAGGCATTGCCTATCACGACAACGACGTGGCCAATCAGGGCGGCGGATACCGCCTGGAAGAAGGCGTGGACATTGGCGGCGGACCGGAAGGAGGCTACGTACTGGGCTACGTCGGCAACGGTGAATGGCTGGAATTTACCGTTAACGTAACCCAGTCGGGCACCTACAGCCTGACGGCAGGGGTTGCCTCTGCTGATGCCGCCAGCCGCTTTGACCTTACTTTTCCCGGTGGTGCCCGTACGAGTTTTTCGACTCCGCTGACCGGTGACTGGAACGCTTATCAGGAAATAAATGCGGAGGGCACCATCGACCTGACCGCCGGCATCCAAATCGTCCGCCTGACCATTTCCGGCGACCGGGCCTTCAACCTGGACCAGGTGAAATTCAAACTGGAATCCACGGCCGCGGAAGCGGCCGCGATCCGCGCCGGTTTTACCCTGGCACCAAATCCGGCCAGCCAGCAGTTGACCGTAACCTTACCTGCGCCCCTGGCGAACGGTGGCCGGCTGGAGCTCTTTTCGGCCCTAGGCCAGCAAGTTGCGGCCTACGCAGTACAGGGAACGACGACGACACTGGACGTTTCAACTTTGCCCGCAGGCAGTTACCTTTTACGGCTGCGGGGAGCAGGAAAAAACCTGGTTCGAAAAGTGGTTATTCATTGATGCACCGCAATCATCTTAAAATACATTAATCTTTGTACGCCTGCCTTCCGCAGGGGGTATTCAAGGGAATTTACCTGATGGCAAGTATATATCCTCAATATTGAAAATCAGGTATTTACACACTTATCTGCAGCGCTTACCGGGTATAATTTTGCAGGGTAAGAATTATTGAAGCAATTCAAATTTGGTTCCTAATTCAATCTCTTTTCTTTAACCCATAATTAGTTTCAGACATGAATACCCAACAACCTTTTCGCGCGGAAGAAGTCCACAAAGCCAAGGAGCGCCACCTGGCCGAGAACGCGAAGCTTCACGCAAAGCTGGACGTTTCCTCCAAGTCTTACACGACCTCCAGTGCCTCCGGTTCCATAGCCTACGTTTTCGCCTACTTGCAGTGCGACTGTTACCTGCAATTCCCGGGCGGCCCTAACCTGACCTTCAACGGTAAGGGCCTGGTGGTAGGCCTCGGCGCCACGGGCTCGCTTGGTGGGCAGGCCTCCTTCAATGTCGACCCCAACACCCTGGCCGGCGCTTCGGGTGTAACCTTTGAGGCTGCCGGACTCGGCGTTGGCGCGGGTGGCTTCCAGGTTACCTGGTACCTCAATGGCACCTACATTGGCCACGGCGAATTCTACGGTGCAGGGGTACAAATTGGCACGCCTGGCGGCGGCTGGGGCTCCTTCTCCTGATCCGGCCCCGAAGTGCGCAACGCGTAAACCCGGGCAGTTACCGTAGGGTACTGTTTTAGCAGGGCGCTACTGCTGTTCTCTGCTTCCACCATAAGCCCTGTATTCCAGTTACGGAATGCAGGGCTTTACGCTGCCAGTACCCCATCTTACCTTACGACCATTGATCCGGTGGCAGGGTCAACCCCCGCATCAAACCAGGATAAAATGGAGTAAGGAACCTGCAATTAAGCAGTATATACGGTACCTTTCCTGCATAACCCAGCTGCTATCATGCGAACGTACTCCTACACACTGCTTTTTTTGCTATGTCTTCTGGCATCTGCCTGTCGCCAGGAACCTCAAATTGATTATACCGCCGAAAAGACGGGTAATTTTGCCACAGCAGCCATAGCCGGCCCCCACCCAAAAGCAACGGAAGTCGGTTTAGCCGTACTTAAGGATGGCGGAAACGCTATTGACGCAGCTGTGGCCATGCAGTTTGCCATGGCCGTAGTTTACCCTCGCGCGGGAAATATTGGTGGTGGTGGTTTTCTGGTCTACCGGGATAAAGACGGGCAGGCTGCAACCCTGGACTACCGGGAACGGGCTCCGGCAGCAGCAAGCCGCGACATGTACCTGGATGAGGCGGGGGAAGTCATTCCTCAATTAAGCACCCTGGGGCACTTGGCCGTCGGGGTTCCGGGAACGGTTGCTGGTATTGAGGAAATGCACCGTAAATATGGCTCCCGGCCCTGGAATGAATTGGTCAACTATGCCGTACAGCTGGCCGAAAATGGCTACCGCCTCAGCCAGGCCGAAGTCAATCGCCTGAAGCGCTACCACACCGATTTCATTAGCATGAACGAAACCACCCCCTTTTCTGACTCGACCGTCGTTGAGGGTACGCTCGTAAAGCAACCGGACCTGGGCCGTACGCTCAGCCGAATCAGGGACCAGGGCGCCAAGGGGTTCTATACCGGCGAGACGGCAGACCTCATCGTCGCTGAAATGAATTCCGGGGGCGGCCTGATTACCCACGAAGACCTGGCCAACTATGTGGCGACCTGGCGGACCCCCATTCGCAAAGCCTATAAAGACTATACCATTCTTTCCATGCCGCCCAGCAGCAGCGGCGGCGTGGCCCTGGCCCAGATGGTGGAAATGCTGGAACCCTATCCGCTTAGCGATCTTGGTTTTCAGTCAACGGCTTCCGTTCAGTTGATTGCCGAAGTAATGCGCCGGGCCTACGCAGACCGGGCAGAATATTTGGGGGACAGCGATTTTTACCACGTCCCCATCGACTCCTTACTTGATGACAACTATCTCGCCGCCAGAATGGCAGACTATCATCCGGATTCCGCCGGCTCCTCAGATTTTATCGGAGCAGGCCTCCACGCCGTACGCGAGAGTTACGAGACCACGCACATCAGCATCGTGGATGAGGAGGGCAATGCGGTCTCCATCACCACCACCCTGAATGGCAATTTCGGCAGTAAGGTGATGGTGGACGGGGCAGGTTTTTTCCTGAACAATGAAATGGATGATTTCAGCGCCAAGCCTGGGGTTCCGAATATGTTCGGGCTGGTAGGTAAGGAAGCCAACGCCATTCAGCCGGGCAAGCGAATGCTTTCCAGCATGACGCCCACCATTGTCGAAAAAGACGGCAACCTCTTCCTGGTCCTTGGTGCGCCTGGCGGCTCAACCATCATCACGGCCGTACTGCAAACCTTTCTGAATGTAGTTGAATTTGAAATGCCTCTGGCAGCTGCCGTTGATGCCCCGCGCTTTCACCACCAATGGTTGCCCGACGTGATCGTACACGAAAAAGCAGCACTGGGCAATGGCGTCAGGGAAGAGTTGGCAGCGATGGGCTACTCCTTCCGCGAAACCCAATACATGGCCGTTATCAAGGCCATCCAACGTCTCCCCGATGGCTCCCTGACGGCAGCGGCGGACAAGCGGAATGCCGACGACGATGTAGCGGGTTACTAAATGGCCCTCCGCGCCACCCCCAAACATTACCCCTAAGCTTTCTCAGCCAGCGATAAGCGTTCCCACCACAACGCAGCTACCCTGCATCCTCCTTCCATGAATTTGTACCGTTTTATTACCGTCTTACTACTGCTCACCACTTTCACCGCCTGTAGCAAGTCCTCCGGCTTAAAGGAAACAGCGACAGAAACCCTTGACCTGCAACCGTGGTCCGATGACCCCGTTTATTGGAGCTGGAACGGAGAAGATCCGGTTTTACTGTTAGGAGGGGCCAGTAGTGACAGTCCTTTCCTGACGGAACACGGAAAGGAAGACCTGGGGGCGCTCAAGAAAACGTTGGGAAACTATGTAGAAATTAACCTGTGCACCGTGTGTGACTCGGTTACGACTCCCTTTGCCTGGCAGGAGGCCCTCGGCACCTACCAGTTAACACAGTACAATGAGGCTTACTGGGGGCAACTGCAGGAGTACCTGCAGACAGCAAGCCGCCTCGGCATTGCCGTAAAAATAAAGGTGTGGGATTGGCAGGGACTCGGAGCAAATTACTGGTCGGAAAACCCCTGGATAACCGCCTTACTCCCCGTAACTGACAGCCTCTTGTCCTCCGATTTCCTACCGGGCGAAAACCCTTTTTTCCACACGGTTCCCGGAGCCCTGATGTACGTACCTGCCCTGGATAGTCTTCGGCAACTGCAGGAAGGCTTTGTTGACCAACTGCTGCGAACCACTCAGGATTTGAATAACCTCATTTTTGACATTTCCGTACCGGGAAACACGTACATACCCTGGATGGCCTACTGGGGCAGCTATCTGGAGGATCGGGCCGCCAGATACAACCGGCGCGTTAATCTGAGTGTCGGCATTGAACCACCCCAGCGGATGAATATCGCCCGCTTCAATCAGCTGGTCCTTTCCGGAGCGCCGGCCGTAGCCCACCCCGCCCGACCCAACGGCAATGGTCTGAACGGCCTGGCCCAGGCCAGTATCCGCGGCATCCGTACCGTGGAGCAACACCTCAAATTCCGGAATTTACGGCCAGCTCCGGAAATCTTTAACGGGGAGGAAGTCATTGCCGATGCTGCTACGGACGGGCAGGGAAATTACCTGATTTACCTGCCGAGAGCGGGGTCCGTGGAAATCTACCCGGAGGTGGAGCAGCACGCAGCCGTCAACGTCACGGTCGTCGGCTACCTCGGTACCCAGAAGTCTGAATTACTCGAGCCGCCTTACGGAGAAAGCTTCCGGCTGTTTACGGAAGAAAAGCGGGGGGGCTGGATGATCCTGAAGGGGATTTTATCAAAAGAGTGCGGGAAGTTGTCGGTTCTGAAACCCTGATCTCTACTTCCATGGACCTCCACGGAAACGTCTCTGAGCGACTTGCCCACCAGAGCGATCTCATAACCTGCTACCGCATGGCCCCGCATGAGGATGCAATCCAGTCCAAAAAGAGGGCGGTTGACAATTTGTTGGATCGTTTGGAGAGTGGAAAGGGAAAGCCGGCTTACAAGGCCTGGATCCCGGTACCCATCCTCTTGCCCGGTGAAAAGACCAGCACGCGTATTGAGCCCGGCAAGGGCCTTTATGCAAAGGTCGATCCGATCACTAAGGA
>JAUIIF010000853.1 GCA_030431945.1 Bacteroidia bacterium
GCGCATTCACCTCATTCGCGGCAACCATGAAGCTGCAGCCGCTGCCTGTGCGGATGCCTTTGTCTGGGTTAAGGATTACCATGAGTTGCACGTACAGGACACCACGAGCCACCAGGGCAAACAGCTCGTCGTCCTGCTCCACTACGCAATGCGCGTGTGGAACGCCAGCCACCACGGCAGCTTTCACGTGTTTGGCCACAGTCACGGCACCCTACCTGATGACCCGGCGGCCCGCTCCCTTGATGTCGGAGTGGATGTACACGGCTTTGCCCCGGTTAGTTACCACGAGGTCAAAAACCTGTTGCTGCAAAAGGCCTGGGTACGACCGTACTAAGAATGGCGGACCTACTATTCTGACGCGCTGAAACGCGGCGGGTAAGCCCTCCTCTGCACCTCTGGTTTGAGGCATTCTGGGCTGCCTGTCCGCAATTGGCTATTAATATCTTTGCCCTACATTCACGCAAATTTCCCCTTATGCGCTTCTCCCTTCCACTCATCGCTCTTGGCCTTATCCTGGGCCTCACCAGTTGCGCACCCAAAATGGGAGGGAAAAAAAGTGACCTGATCTGGGCGGATGAATTCAGTGGTCATGAGCCCCCTAACCCAGCAAAATGGAGCTACGACACGGGTGGCGGCGGGTGGGGCAACAATGAGTTGCAGCACTACACGAGCCGGCCGGAGAATGCTTATTTACTCAACGGGAAACTGATGATCGAAGCCCACCGGGAAGCGTACCAGGGCAATGCCTACACCTCCGCCCGGTTGGTTACCCGCGACAAAATGGTTTTTACCGGGGGCAGAATTGAGGTCCGTGCCAAACTCCCAAGCGGCCGGGGCACCTGGCCCGCCATTTGGATGCTGGGAGAAAACATTACCTCCGTCGGCTGGCCCCGTTGCGGCGAAATCGACATCATGGAACACGTCGGCTACCAACCGGATTCTGTTTTCGGCACCGTTCACACCGAGGCCTTTAACCACCTGCTCAACACCCACCAGGGCGGGCAGGCTTACGCTACTGACCTGGAAACGAACTTTCACGTATACAGTATTGACTGGGGGGAGAAAAGTATTGCCTTCAAACTGGATGGGAATACCTATTTTACTTTCACTAAGCCGGCCAATGCCACCACAGAAGAATGGCCTTTTGATCAACCGCACTACTTGCTGCTGAACCTCGCCGTTGGGGGCAATTGGGGTGGACAGCAGGGGGTTGATGAGACCATCTGGCCACAACGAATGGAAGTAGACTGGGTTCGGGTATATAAACTTAAATAGCCACGAAAACCTTAATAGGCTAACGTACACCACTTACCTTTAACTTGTGCTAACAGATAACCACGGTCGCCAAACTACCTACCTCCGCCTGGCGGTGACGGATCGCTGCAACTTACGTTGTCGTTATTGTATGCCGGAAGCGGGGATTGACTTCGCCCGCAGGGAAGACCTGCTGACCTTCGAAGAAATAATTTTCCTGGGGGAAGTACTGGCCGGGCTGGGGGTTAATAAAGTCCGGCTGACGGGCGGAGAGCCCCTGTCGCGCAAGGGATTGCCCGGGTTGGTCGCAGGGCTGGGCCAACTCTTTCCACACTTAGCCATGACGAC
>JAUIIF010000854.1 GCA_030431945.1 Bacteroidia bacterium
ACCGCCCCTCGGCCGGCGAGTCAGCTCCTTCGTCGCGCCTCGGCGGACGAGCGGCTTGCAGCCTTTGCTCCAGCACCTCCAAAGTAACCTCGTCAATAAACGAAGGCGGCGCCTGGAGCTTAGCGTACAGTTCATCGAAGGAATTGGCACTGCGGCCAATCTGCTCGGCGTAGCGGCTGAAGCCAAAATCCGGGTCAAGGGTTTCGACGATGAAATCTGACAAATCTTCCAGGTAGAGCGTGGCCAGGTGTTTGGCTTTGTCCTGGTGGCCCATGCTGCCGAAGGCGTAGTCCAGTTCTTCCAGCTGGGCGAAACGCCCAGCCTGTGGCAGCAAGTTTTCCGCCGCAATCTGACGGGCGAGCGTGGGCTGCTTGCCCTGCAGGAAGGCAATGACCGGTTCCACCGTCGCCAGGTATTCCTCGCGCAGGGCGAAGATGCGGCGGGCATTGCTGCTGGCCCCCTCTGCTTGCACCTGCGGCCGCGCCCGCGCAAAAACTTCCGCCAGGCGTCGCTCCGTAAACAGCTCCAGGATAACTTCTATCCCCAGGTCCAGCTGCGCTGCCGGAATTGCCTTCGTCTTCAAAAAACCCAGCAGGTAGGCCGTAGCCGGATAAGGCGTATTCAGCTGCGTGAAGGGCGGGGTAATGAGCAGGAGCGACATGGGCGCGAAGGTACGGCACGGAGGAACAGTACGTCTCTTTTGGTTCCCGACAGCTGGAATATTCGTAAGCCGCCTCGTCAGCCTGGCCATGGGGCAGCTGCCGGGCGCGGGCGTAGCGTTGCTCCTGGATTTTCTTCCCTGGTGACGCAAGCTGACGCTTCCGTTTGCCCGGGAAGCTAGGCCTGCAAGAAGCGGGCAGGGAATGGTTTATCAGTATATTCAGCGCATCAATTTATCGCTATGCGCCTTTTCCACCTGCTGTTCTTCTCTCTCCTGGCCGTCAGCCTGGATGCACAAACACCTGCCTCTTCCGCCCTCGACACCCTTCTCCCCGTCCGCGGCCTGTGCCTGGGCGCGCCGGCGGCGGATGACCTGAACCGGTTCATCCGCTTCATCGACGAAGAGTGCAGCCGGCTGAACGTAAACCTCCTCGTGCTGCGGGTAGGCACGAACTACCAGTACCAAAGCCGACCCGAGCTGGCCAACCCTGACGGTCTGACCAAGGAACAGGTAAAGCAACTCGTCGCCGTTGCCCGTAAACACAACATCAGGATCGTGCCGATGGTGAACCTGCTCGGCCACCAGTCGTGGCACGGCAGCCTGGGCAAGTTGCTTACGGTCTACCCCGAATTTGACGAGACGCCCTGGGTGAACCTCCCCACCGGGAAATACGAATGGCCCAACGAAGACGGGCTGTACTGTAAGAGCTACTGCCCACTGCATCCGGAGGTGCATGATGTGGTGTTCGACCTGGTGGACGAGATCACGGAAGTTTTCGAAGCCGATGCTTTTCATGCGGGGATGGACGAGGTATTTTACCTCGCAGAAGACAAATGCCCGCGCTGCGGCGGCCGTGACCCCGCCGAACTTTTTGCCGGTGAAGTCACCCGGATCCGTAACCATCTTGCCGCCTCCGGAAAGGAGTTGTGGATTTGGGGT
>JAUIIF010000164.1 GCA_030431945.1 Bacteroidia bacterium
CGATCCGCAACTCCGTATTTCATTCCAATTTCGGCAACGCAGTGCAGTTTATCAAAGGCGGCTCCCTGACGATGGAACATACCACCATCGCCAATTACGGGGTGGACGCCAGTGGGCTGGTGCTGACCAATTTCACCTGTGACGACAGTGGACAAAACTGTCAGGCAGCCGCCATGTTCGCCCGGGTCCGCAACTCCATCATCAGCGGCTCCCGGGGCAGTGAACTGATCTTCCTTGACATTTTTGAGGGAAGGGACCCCACCCAGTTCAATACCCGCATCAACAACTCAGTAGTTCGTACGGACCAGGGGTTCCTCGACAGCCAGGATGGCCTGTTCGCAGACTTCTATTCTGCCAACTGTTTCGATTGTCACAACCTGGTGTTCAGTGATCCGCTGTTCCGGGCCATTGAGGAAGACAACTATCAGCTGGACTCGCTGAGCGTTGCCCGGAACCTGGCGAGCTTCCTGCCAACACTGCCGACTGATTTACTCGGTGTAATGCGGGACCCGGACACTCCGGATGCCGGTGCCTACGAACGGGTAGACCAATAGCCCCTCTCTCCGCAGTTCGGTTAATTTTGCCGCACCCTGTTTGCCGCAACTTACTTATCGGCAAATTTATGTTTCCACTATGCTTTGCCCCCGACGTTAATTAAACCCTAATTAACCTCCGGCGGCTCTTCCAACCCGTATATTGCGGTCGCTCTAACATTTTCAGCTTTTAGGTATGCTTAAACACTTACCCGTTTTCCTATTGGTATTAGGCCTTGCCCCCCTGGCGGCGCAGGTTACCCTGACGAACGACTACTTCCCGGTAGCCGGTGACACCCTGAAAACCAATACGGCCGACAGCGCCTCGGCGGCAAACATCGACCTCCTGACCCCCGGGCCCGACCGGGGTTGGTATTTCGGTACGCCCACGGCGTCTTCCATCAATGCTGACCCCGTCGCCGACGCTACCGGCAATGCGCTATTCCCGAGCGCCGATATCAGCATCCGGACCAACCTGGCGACCAGGAGCTACTACGAAACGACCGGCACCACCATGAACCTGGTGGGCATCGAAACCAGCCTGGAGATTTTACCCGGTTTTGACATCGAAACGCCCCTCAACCCCGCCCGGCCAACGCGGCGGGCACCCCTCAACTACCTCGATGCCTTCAGTAGTGTGACCTCCAACAGCGTGACCGGCAGTCCGGACAGTCTGCCCCCCGAAGCCCTGGAGCTGGTGGGTACTGCATTAGACAATGTCGATTCCTTCCGCATTACCACCATTTCCACCCGCGCAGAGGTAATCGACGCGTGGGGAACAGCCCGGCTGGGGGACAACTACTACCAGGTCCTGCGGGAAAAGCGTACGGAAGACATTAACATTCGCCTGGAACTGAAAAGTGGCTTTTTCCCCTGGGCAGACGTTACGGCGACCATTCAGCTGGTCAGCCCCCAGCTCGCCCAACTCCTTGGTCCGCAACCTACAGTTACCACTTATACATTCTGGACGCCGGGTAGCATTGAGCCGGTGGCCGAGTTTGTGGTGGACAGCGAAACGGACGCCATCGAACTGATGACCTATAAAAGGACAGAGGTGGCCACTTCCCTTGGGGGACCGGCCTTTACCCAGGCGACCATCAGGGTATTCCCCAATCCGGCAACGGACCTGGCCACTTTTGAAATTGAAGGGCTGGAACGCGGGCAATACTACCTTACCCTGATTAATATGCTGGGCCAAAAGGTGGATACCCGCTCCTTCTCCCCCATCGGTAACCAGACGCGCCTGAGCCTGGACGTCAGCGCGCTCCCCCAGGGCACCTACTTCTACAATCTGCGTAATGAACGTGGACGGACGGTGGCCACCAAACGCCTCCAGGTACGGTAAACGACGTTGCGACTAAGGCTTATTGAATAGAAACGGCCACCAGCTTTTCCAAATAGTGAGGAGCTACGGAAGCCCCTAAACCGGGACCGTCTGGCAAGCTGATGGTACCCCTGTTTCCGTACTGCAGCCCACCAGTTATCGGATCTTCGCTTTGCATCAGGGGCGTGTCAAAATCATAGAACTGCACCTGGCGGCTGCCGCAGGCGAAATGCGCTGCGGCCGTAAAGCCAAGCCGGCTTTCCAGAAAGCCACCAACCTGCAGCGGAAGCTGATGGGCCTCCGCCAGACGCAACATCTTCAGGGCTTTGAAGATCCCTCCTGATTTGCTTAGTTTAAGGTTAAGGCGGTCGACTGCCTGCAGGCGGATCAGTCGTGCGGCATCCTCCTCGTCCCAGCAGGCTTCATCGGCCATAATCGGGATGGGGCTGGCCGCTCGGATGCGCGGCAATTCCAGAAACTCCCGTCGGGGTATGGGGGCTTCACAGTGCTGGATATTCAGGCCTTTCCACCCCTGGAGCAGTTGTATGGCCAGTGCCGGCGTCCATCCCTGATTGGCGTCAAGCCGGAGCGGCATAGCGGGGCCTACTTGCCGGCTGATGGCAAAAACCCGCTCTGCATCCAGCGGCCCCGCCCCCAATTTTACTTTGATCACCGGAAAGCCCTGCTCCTGTACCCACTGAGCTTTAGCGACCATCTCCGTGACCGATCCCAGGCTGACGGTATAGTCCGTCTGCATCGTTACGCCAGCCTGACCGCCCAGATAGGCATACAGGGGGAGGCCGGCGGCCTGGGCAGCCAGGTCGTAACAGGCCAGATCAAAGGCACTTTTTATACAAGCATTGCCGGTTATGGCACGGTCCATCACGGCCGTAAATGCTTCCGGATCACGCGGATCCTGATGCAACAAAAGCCGGGCCAGCCACTGCCCTACGGCGTATGCGCCGGCCATGGTTTCGCCGTGAATGGTGGGAAACGGACTGGCTTCCCCCCACCCCACCAGGCCGGTATCGGTCGTGGCCCGGACCAGTAAATTGTTGGCGTGCGTCAGCGGCCCCAACGAGATGACGAAGGGCTCCACCAACTTGATGGGGGACTGGTAGATCGTAAAGCTGGTAAGGCGCACTGGTGAGGCTTTCGTTCAACGGACTGCAAGTTAGTACCTGCCCCTTATTTCGTCAGAACAGTATTCCGCCGGTAGCGGCCAACCTCCGTAAACGTTGCCCCTAGCTCCCCAAAATTCCCGTCAGCTTTTCTTTAAGTTCAGCGATGGCAATTGGCTTGTACACCAATGCTGCCGGCTGTTCACTGGCCTGCTCTACGTACTGATGGGCCAGCATGAGCTGGCCGTGGAGCACCTGGTAGGCCAGAATATGGTAGCCCACCCCGCGGGGAACTCCACTGCGTTTCCAGGCTCCGTTGTCATCCGGCACGTAGGCCAGCACCGAGCGGCGGTCTTGCGGAACCAGCACCACCGTTGCCTCCCGGGTACTGTTCGGGACGGAGGCCAGTACTTCGACCGGGTCATTGGCACTGGCAAAAATGTCGACATTCGTCCAGCCCAGTTTTGCTACGGAAAAGAAGTAGCGACGCACGGTTATTTCATTTCCCGTAAGGTCATCAAGACCAGCCAGCGCTTCGCCCATTGCGGCCAGCCGCGCTTCCCGCGCGGCCCGCATGGCCTTAATGCGCTGTTCAGCGGCGAGGTAGAGCTTCCTGGTTGCGTCCTCCAGCAAACCTGATTTTAGCTGCTCGAAGGCGGCTTCCCACGAGGCAAGCCGCGCCTCGTAGTCCAGGCGCTTCGCTTCGTTCACCTCCGGCAGTTGGTCCTTAAAGGCCAGGCGCTCCTGATAACGATCTACTTTCTTTGCGTACGCCTTCCTGGTCTTAGCTTGCAGCGCCTCCGCTTGCGCTTGCTTACGTGCTTTCGACATAAAGAGCCCTTTCAATCCTTTGGGTTGGTAGCGCACCTCTTCCAGGTCAATGGCTTCAGGTTCCTTTACCCTTATTGAATTAGGATCGAGATAACTGGGCGCTGTCGGCTTGGGGTTTGCCTGCCGCCAGCGGGCCAGGCGCGGGCCGATGAGTTTACCGGCATCAATCTGAAAATTACTGATATCGGGCAATTGGTCATTAAAGGCAAAAAGTGCTGCGGGGGAAGCCGCGACGCCGGCGGGGGACAATGCCCAGTCGGTCGGTGCGCCGGCTTCGTTATGGTCGGCTCCCGAAAAAATCCGCATTCTTTCATTAAAGTCATCCGTAGGGATTGAAGCGGTCAGGGAGGCCCCTTCTTTCAGGGCCAGATCGGTGCCGTCTGCATCCTGCGCCGTCAGGCGAATCATACCGCCGGTAACGAGTCTTTTTCCAGCGGAAGTGGTGGTCAGGCCAGCCAGGATCATATCCGCCAGGTCGTAGGCTTCGACCAGTTGCATGGTTACCGGACCGGTAGCGGGGCTGCCGTCCGGCCGGATTAAACTGTTTGGCTCCAGGAGAAAAACGCCACCGTTTTCACCCCGAATGGTCTGGCGGGCGGATGGGTCAGCGACGGAAAAGGATTGTAGTTGCCCTTTGCGGGCTTCCTGAATGGCCGCGGCAGCATCCTTCCAGCGCACGACGGTAGCCAGCAGGTCTACCCGGCGGTCGTTGCGCCGTTCTGCATCTTCCGTGGTGTTAGTCCGGGCGAGCTGCTCTCCGTAGGTAAGTACCTCGGTAGCAGTTGCTACCACGGAACGGGTAGCAAGGGCGGTGGCTACTGCTTCTGCACGACGACGGGCCAGGTCTGCGTTGTAGGCCGCGGTACCCTGCTCGTCCGTAAAGGCCGCTATTTGAAGGGTGTAGGTTGCGTAGCTCGTAAGCGCCGTGGCAAAATCATTAAGCTTTGCCAGCTCCTCCGGCGAGGGGTCGTGGCTTGCGGAGGAAAAATAAACGGTTGCCCGCAAATTGATGGTTTCAGTTTGCGCAAAGGCGGCAGTGGAAAAGCCACAGACAAGCAGCATAAAATAAAGGTATCGCATGGGTTGGGTGGTGACGGGTGGAAAAAACAAGATAGTGCTGAAGCGAATACCCACTGATGATTCTACGTCAGCGGTACCTGAGCTAACCAGGAAAAGCGGGTAATACCATAAGCTTCGCGCTAGCCTGTACTTTCACGCAGCAACTGGCTTCAGGCATACGTAAGATGCGAAATTTAACGTTTAGGGCGGCCCTGATTACCCAAAAAGCAGGAATTTGGGCGCGGCCGCGGGTGCCGGCAGGAGTTAAAGGAGCCGTTGGTCAGGTTCGGGCAGCTCAGGGAATGATCCAGCCGATGATCTCCACCAAAGCCCAGATGAGGAGGAAAAAGATCAGGAGAATTCCTACGACTACGCCGATTACCACCGGCCACACACTGCCCTGGTGTTGCCCTTCGGCGTAGTACTCCCGCATCAGGACGGCATTGCGGTAGTTGGCCTTATAAAAGAGATCAAAAATATTACCCAGTACGGGAATGGTACCCACCAGGGCGTCCAACGCCACATTAAACAACATCTTAGCGGCAAGCATCGGGCTGGCGCCATTTTTAGCCATGGTAGCCACCAGTACGCCGGACATGCCGAGCGAAATGATATCTCCGGCGCCGGGAATAAGGCCGAGCAGAAAATCTGCGCCGAAACGGATATCAGTACCGGGGATGCGGAATTTCGTATCCAGCAGGCGGCTGAACCCATCGACCCACCTCAACTGTGGAACGGCCCGTTGCGAGTCAGAAAAAATGGGGGCATTGCTAATTGGTGGCTGCATAATAGTAGGAATCAACGTCTATACCGGCAAACATAGCCTTTTACGGCTTTGTTCTCTCGTCCTAATGGTCACCTTCTCCCTATCTTTGTGGCTTACAACGCAAGTTTCCCGCTCATTGGCCCATCCGCAAAAAAGTTTCGACGCCTACTTCAAATCCGCCTTTACGGTCGACAATGTCATTTTTGGCTTTGACGAAGGAAAGCTCAAGATTCTTCTCATCAAAAGAAACGAAGATCCTTTTGACAACTACTGGGCTTTGCCCGGTTATTTCGTCAAAGAAGATGAGGACCTGGACGCTGCGGCCGAGCGGGTACTGCGGGAAGTAACCGGCCTTAAGAATGTTTACCTGGAGCAGGTTCACTCCTTCGGTGCTCCGGGCCGGCATGACTTCGGTCGGGTAATTACCATTGCCTACTACAGTCTCATTACCATTGCGGACGTAGAACTCCACGCTGCCGGAGTTGCCCAGGAGGTTGCCTGGCACAACGTCAGTGATATCGGCACCCTCGCTTTTGATCACGAGCGCATTGTTGAAGTGGCTTATTCCCGGTTGAAGCGCAGTATTCGCTCCCGGCCCATTGGCTTTGAACTCCTGCCCCCGGCGTTTACCCTTACGGATTTGCAGCACCTCTACGAAGCCATTTGGGAAGTCGAGCTGGAGAAGCGAAATTTCCGCAAGAAGATCCTGTCCATGGATTTACTCAAGGACCTTGGCCGTTCGCAAAAAGGGGTGGCCCACCGCCCGGCCAAACTGTACAGTTTCGACGAAAATCGCTACCGGGAACTGGAGGAAGACGGCTTCAACTTTGAGCTGAAGGAGGGCAAACGAAAAACTACGGCATAAGGTTTGCAAGGGGTTGCTGGCTTCGATTGCCGGTGCGGAGGACCAGGTCCGCATCCTGCGCTCCGGGAACGTTCTTTCCTCTCCTCTAGCGCAGCCGTGTTTTCCACGGCTTGAGGTAGCCGGGCACCAGACTCAGGTGCGGCCCTTCGAGGGCCGGATCGAAGAACAGCAGGCCAAAGTGGTAGAGGTCGAGGGAAGCCGTTACGGCCGGCAGTCTTTTGAGTTTTTCCCAGGCGCGCTCCATTTCCGGAGACCAATGAACGTCCGCAATTACGAATACGGAACCCGGCGCGGCCCGCGGCAGCAGGGCCTGCACATAATCCAGGGTAGGTTGCTCGCGGTGATCACCGTCCAGAAAAAACAAATCGAGTGGTGGCCAGGCTGCGGGAGGAGTCTCCGCTGTTTGTTGATTACGGGAGCGGGACGTTGCCCCGGCGTGGCCGACCTGCCTGGTCGGGGCTGCTGCGCAGCCCCGGGGGTACGTGGCTAACCAGTCCTGAAACAGGGCAACGTGGGCGTGTAAGCCGGGCCCCGTGCCGGCCTTGGCAAAGGTCTCCCGGGCCAGCGCTGCCACTGCGTCGTTTCCTTCTACGGTATCCAGCCGGGCCTGGGTATTTGCGGCGTGAAGGTACAGGGTTGAGATGCCGGCATTCGTCCCGAACTCCAGCAGGTTTTTTGCTTCCAGCCACAGGGCGAGGCGAAACAGCAGGCGGCCTTCCCGGTCAGCAATTGCGTTGGTCGCCACCAGGGACCGAACGGATCGCTCCTCCCTGGCGGTGGTTTTACTCGGTGCGCCTAATGACTGGAGGCGAACCCGTCCGGATTTACCTCGCCAGTATTTCCGGATGGCCCGGACCAAATCAAAGGCATGGTAATGCCGGTCGTCGGTATATACCTCCCGCAGAAAGCTGACGAGCCGGGGTTGCACCACCGCACCGGGCGTAGTGGCGCCCAGGTACCACCGCACGGTGGAGGACAGCCGGAATAACCAGTAAGCAAAGCCGTTTTTCATTACGGAGCGCAAGGTAGTAATTTGCGTAACAGGGCGAAGCCCCCCGGAGCTTCTGCCGGCTTCTTTGCTACCCGCCTTGCACCGGCGGCCGCGCCCAAATCTGGTGTGCAGAACAATTTGCCCAACGAACAGGAGGGAGCGCACCCTCCTTCTTTACGGCAGGCGGCTCCTCCGGCCCTTAGTGCAGCCGTAATTTTCGTGTGGTGGGGGCAGCTCATTTCCCCGTCCTTAAATTTGCTTAGCCCTTGATCTCTGCGCCGAAACACTTACCTTTCGCCTCCCTGTCTAATCAGCCGCCGGCCCTGTGGCGCTGAACAACTGTCAACCAAAAGAGAAACCCATGTCCCTGCTGGACGCCCCTTACCGATTTTCCAGTTTGCAAAAAACGTTACTCGCCCTTGGCGGCCTGGTTTTGTTTCTGCTTGTTTGGTGGCTGCTTGCGGAGCAGCTTTCCGTGCAGGCTCCCGTAGGTTATCAGAATTCCCGGATGCCGTCCAGTCTGAGTACGGACCCTGACTCCATCGCCCTGCGCAACGAACTGATCAGGAAAGACTCCATTGCCTTTGCCAATGCCCGGGAGTTCAAAAAAGTGTATCCGCTGCTTCCTCCGCCCCAAAAGGTGCTGGGGGCCATTCCTGAGTTGATCAGTCCTCCGGAAAACTCCGTCAATAAAAGCCTGCTGCACCACGCCCGGGTTTCCGTCTGGCGCAACCTGCAGGGGTACTTCTGGGCCGTTTTCTTTGCGCTGCTGATTGGCATTCCCATTGCCATCAGCCCGATCGCCAAAGCCATGTTCAGCCGTCAGATCGACACCCTTCGCTACGTCCCCCTCACGGCGCTCACGCCCATTTTCCTGATCATCTTCCGCCCGGAATCCTCGGAAGCGATGAAAGTAAGTTTTCTTGCTTTCGGTATTCTTGTTTACCTCTTACCGGTGGTAATGCAGCGACTGTGGGAAACGGAAGATGTTTACCTGAAAACGGCGTATACGCTTGGTGCCAGTGACTGGCAGCTGGTGAAGTCTGTTTAC
>JAUIIF010000165.1 GCA_030431945.1 Bacteroidia bacterium
TTCGTACAAGCCGTCCCCATCAAGCGCGTCAGCTGCTACCTGGCCGATGCGCACCCGGTCGTACCGCGTCCAGCGGGCCAGGGGTTCGGTGGTCGGTGGTACGCCGTCCACGCCAGGATCCTGCGGGTCAAAGGGCGGAATACGGTAAACTTCTTCACCTCCTACGGTCAGGGGCCCGAGGGAATAGCTTCCGTATTTAAAGTCCAGGCCATCCGGCCGCACGTGGGGGCGGCTCAGGCCACCACTGTGCAGCACCTTCCACGGGGCGTTTGGTGTTCCCGGCCCCGCCAGCGTAGGGGCGTGTACCTTCCGGTACCGAACCTGGAAATAGTGAACCCCCGCCGCCGGTAGAGCATTGCCAAATTGGGCAATCAGCGGAAAGTTGCCCAGGTAGGGCCGAACGTGCTGCCCCGTTAGCAGCGGACTGAAACTGCCCAGCCCCTCCGTCGCGTAGTCGGTCAACCCCACTGTCCGGAAATTCGGGTTTCCCGGAACGGGAATGGTCCGTCCAAAGGTTTGCTCAATCTTCAGCGGGGAGACGGAATGCCCGATGGCACGGATGGCCACGGAGGTGCCAACCAAAGCGGTTCCGCAGACCGGAGGGATGCGGTTATCGGATAACTGCACGTCCAGATCGCTCGCGCAATCGTACGCCCACCGGGTAGTACAGGCCATCCGCGGGCGGTAAACGGTTTCCGTCCCCGTAGTGAAGGGATACTCAATCCAGATATAGACGTCAGGAGCCGTTTCCTGGTGCCAGAAGCACGCTTCGTAGCGGCCGTTATTATCTGTTTCCACCACGGCGACTTCGTCGCAGCGATACAGGTAGGGCCAGATGTAAGGGAAAAAGCAGAAGAAAGGGCGGAGCACCTGAAATTCTTCCACCAGCAACTGGCGGAAAGCCGGGCGGGGCAGGTTGGTAAGCTGAATTTCCAACTGTTGCAAGCGGGGCAGGTCCACCAGCGCGTTTAACGCTACGGGTGGGTCGGGCTGCGGGTTAAAGCCTACTTCACTGAAGTTCCGTCCCGGGAAAGCGGGTGGCTCCGGTTGCGGGTTGAAGCCCACCTGGTCCAGGGATACCCCCGGGAACGACGGTACCACCGGCTGCTGCGGCAGCCGACCGGTAAACGGCGGGTCGGGGAAGGGCGGTTGCGGGCGGGGAATGCGTTCCAGTAGTCCGTAACGGAGCCGGTCCAGCAAATCTTCCGGGATACGCTCGATCCAGAAACGAATCCGGTCTACCTCACAGAGGTGAACGGTAGCATTGCACACAGGGTAGGTTGTCAGGCTACCCTCCACGCTGGCCCGGTTGGTAATGCGGCCGCGGACGCAGCAACGTTTCCAAAACCAGCGCAGGGTGAGGCTGTCGGGAATAATGCCCAGCTGAATGCCTCCGTCCTGGGTAAAGTTCAGGCGGGGCTCGAAGGTGGTGAGGGCCGTGACTTCTTCCAGACTGAAGGTTTCCAGCGGTGGCCCGTCATCGGGTTCGGGTAAGACAAAAACCCGGGAGCGGCGCAGCTCGGCCGGCTTAAGCTTGAAGTAGGCAACCCCTTCATCAACCTCGCCTTTGGCGAGGAAATTCCCCTTTTGGTCAAAGGCCAGGGCAGTAAGTGCCTGGTTGGGTGTGTCGGGATTTGGGTGGCAATCGGTTTGGCGTAACATACGGGATGGGTTTGTTTAACCCTAAATTCTGCCAATTAGTCACCCGTTACAATATAACTTTAGTTTTAACATCTAAGTGCCCGCCCTCCAGACGGAGCGGCAGGCACTTAGATGCAAAACAGCTAAGCGTGAAAACGGCCAGTTTACCTTTTCACTACTACCCGCTGAACGATGGAGGTATTGTTCAGGGTAATTCCGAAAATGTAGAGGCCGTTAGGGAGATCGCCCAGGGTTATGCGCACGCGGGGGCCGGTTACCTGTGTCGTTACGGGCAGGCGCCGGCCGTGGACATCAAGCAGGTAAGCATCCGTAGCGGTGGTAATGTCCTCGGTCCAGCTCAATTCCGCCTGGTCGCGGGCAGGATTCGGGGCAAGGATGGGGCTTGCGGAAGGGGGGGCGGGCGCGACCGCCGGAGCAGTGGGTGCCTTAGTAAGGGCGGCGGCACCGGGTTCGGTGCCCCAGACGAGGTCGCCGTTGAGATAGGCTGTTACCTTCGGATTGTCAAGGAAAGTATTCCCCGTCGGCAGGTAGCTGTGATCGTCCCCTTCGGCAAAATCGGACCAGTCGGCTTTCGTCAGGCGGAAGTCCAGCCGGCCGGTAGTACTGCCGGGATTGAGTTGACCGAGGCCGGCTGCAAAACCGACTTCCAGGTAGCTCGTGCCCCCGGCCAGGGTGCCCCCGGCTACAATTTGGCGCGTTACGTTGGCGGAGCCAAGGAGGGCGTAGTCCAGGTTTGGGGTGACGGTCGCATCGCCTTCGGGGGTAAACCAGTAGCGCAGGGTCAGGGCGGCGTAGTCCAACGGCACGTTGCCGTCGTTGATCAGGTTCAGTGCTGGCTTGAGCTGGTTATTAGTAGCACTGTCAGTGTTGCGGTTGGTCACCTTCAGGCTTACCACCGGTGCTACCGGACCAGGCTCTTCGCCCCAGATCAGCGCGCCGTTGCGGTAAACGGTAATGCTGGTTGTTTCTACATAATTGCCGACGTTTGCGTAGCTGTAGTCATCTTCTTCGCTGAAGTCGGTGTAGTTCGCTTTAGCAATGCGGGTTTTGAGGTCGCCGGTATGCCCGTTGGCCGGGACCAGGAAGGGCGTGTCGAAACGCAGCTCCAGGTAATGGTTGGCGCCTTGCCGTGGCCCTGCCAGGGCAAAGAAGCTGCCGGAAACAGCGCTGGTACCCAGCGCTGCGTAATCCACGAAGAAGTTCAGGGGTGCCAGGTTTTCGGCGGTGAACCAGTAGCGGACGGTAATGTCATTGAGGCCTGCCGGCAGGTCGGAAGTGTTGCGTAACCGTAGTTGCGGAGCTATTTTATTGTTGGCCGGCTTGTTCAGATCTCCGTTCCGGTAATCAACGAGCAGATAAGGGGCCGTAACTGGAACCGGATCGGAGAAGCAGGAGGTAATGGTGGGGGTCAGCAGGGCCGCTACGCGGTAGGCGTAGTCGGTGCCGGAGGTGACGGTGGTATCCTGATAACTGGTAGCAGTAGTGCTGGCCAGCAGTTCGAAAGGTGACCCCTCTTCACTGCGCTCCACAACGTACGTTGCACCTGCGGCCGCGCCCGATCCGCTCCAGCTGAGCGCTACCTCCGTAGGGGATATTCCACGAGCCGTCACCCCGGCCACGGCTTGGAGGTCGAAATTCAATTCCAGGTCTTCGCCCACCGCAAGGGTGTCTGCCACCAGGGGGATGCCGCCCTTGGTAATCGTCAGCGGCTGGTCTACGTTAGAGGCTACGTTGAAGAATTGTACAGTGCCGTCGGCCTGGGGAATCTTGTGTTCGCCGTTGAAACTCACGAGTACATCGTTCAGGTCAGTGTCGCAGTTTATGATGTTCATCAGTACGCGGTAAGGCGTGGTCTCACTCGGAAAGTTGAACTGGATCTCGGACCAGTCGTTGATGCCGATCACTGCTTTGTAGGGGTCCAGGACCGTAGCTTCATTGGCCGTTCCGGCGGCTTCCCAAACGTACCAACTCGGCTTTTTCACGTTAAAAGAATCCGGACGGATCTCACTACCCGTCCATAAACCGAAGAGCAGCCCCCCCTCGAAGGGGTTGTCTACCCAGCGGTGGTACTGGATGTTTTCGATGGCGGCCAGGCGCTGATCAGTTTTTTTCCAGAAGTAAGCCAGGGCCGCTGCCTGCCGTTCCTCGGTGAAGGTGGGGTTGACGGCCGTATTGCTGCTGAAACCGTTTTCTGACAGGAGAATGGTCCGCACCTTTTTACCGTTGTAGAGCCAGCCTTCCTGGCGCACGAAAGCGTCGATTACCTCCAGGTTACGGGGGGTGATCTGCGCCGCATTGAAGTTGAGCGGCGTGGCGCTGATGGCATCCTGCCAGACGGCGGGGTTGCGCAGGTTGGTGGGGTAGGAGTGCCAGCCGATGCCCCATTCGTAATCCCCTTCCAGTTTCATCAGGTTATTGATGGTGGTCAGGAGTTCTTTGGAGCGGAAGTTGGGGCCGTTATCCCCACCTACTTTACTGGTAAAGTGCTTCGTGAAGGAGCCGAAAACCTTCGCCGTTGGGTTGTACTTACGGATGGTGAAGTGGACCATCCGCATGCTGCGGTCATAAATTTGTGCGTAGAGCGGGGCCGGCTTTTCCCCGGCGTGCGTCCAGCTGGTGTGCGCGTCTACTTCGTTGTGGATGATCCACTGGTCCAGCCGGCCGTACAGCCCGTCCGGACGTGAGTAGCGCTGAGCGAGAAAATCCACCAGCATGGTGTAGTGCTCGATACCACGCGCGTCAGTGACGTTGGCCATACTGTACAGCCCGAGGCTTGCGTCCGGATGGGTGAATATGCTGTCCAGGAGGGGATTTGTAAAGCTGATGGGGATGAGGAGAACGAAGGAGGTTTTGATGCCTGCGTCCGTACAGGCTTTGATCCTGCTGTCGAGGTTATTGACAAAATTTTGGTTGATGTTGTAGGTCTTTCCGTTGAACTCGTGGGTAGTCGTACTGGCATTGGCGTTGGCGGCGAAGACGCCGTTGAGGATCAGGTTGATCTTCATGCTGGTGATGCCCAGGTCAGTCAGGTCACTAAAGTTGGAGAGGGTGCCGGGCGTCAGGCCGTCCAGTCCCTTCTGACTGGCAGCTTTTTCTTCGGCCAGGTTGTTTTCGGCTACGTAGGTAATATCCGTGGCCCAGCTCAGGGGGGAGGTTTTGGTGTAGGTGCCGTCACCGTCGGCCGTTACCACCGCCCAGCGGGCGTACAGGCGGTCTTTGTTGCGGTCGCTGAGGGCCTGGTAACGCGGTTGCTGCACGGTAAAAGCTCCGTTGCTCACCGTCAGGGGCAGTAGCTGGTCGTAGGTGTCGAGGTTGAAGCCGTAGTCTTCGGGGTCGATTTCGGCAAGAAAGTAAGGCCCGGTACCGGTTACGGTACCGCTGATGGTCACCATCGTCGTATCTACTTTTACCGTGGTTACCTGATCGGCGTAGGTCCGGGTGCGGTACTGGTTGAACTGGAGGTTAATGGCGCGGCTGACGAATTTGTCGCTGGTCTGCTCGTCAATCTTTTCCTGGGCCGTTGGCTTACGGAGCACGATGTTGCGAACCGAAATTTGCTTGTTGACGCCCTCTCCCTTGCCGAAGTCAAAGCGGAATTCCGTTCGCTCGGTGGCCTGGAAGTTGTCCAGGAGTATCCGGGGGTTGATCGTTCTGGTCGTCCAGTCACTGGCCGCAGGCAGTTCGCCGGTCACCAGCAGCTGACTGGCGTTAATGGGCGGGCCGAAAAAGATTTCCAGCAGGTTGTACGACTCGTCGGCTTTGTACTCGAATTCGATGATGTAGGTGGAGTCAATGTCGTACAGGGCCGTGACGGACTTACTCCTGATCCAGGGGTCGTTGCCGCTGGTATTCAGTACGTACTCGCCGGGGGCAGTTTCGGTAGCAGAAAGCCCGCCACTGGTGTTGTTGACGTTCAGTTCCAGGGGGACGGTTTCGAGGACCACCGGCGGGTCATAAGCATTGATCTCGGCGTTGGTGGGCGCCCGCAGGATAAAGTCGCTGACGGTAATGGTCTTGCCGGGCTGGCGGCCGAAGTCAAAGCGGAGTTCACTGACCGGACCGTCAATCCAGTTCGGGTCACCCTCGGGCATGAAAGCGGTAAAGCGCGTAGGGGTGGCAGCACCGGGGAGCGGACCAAAGAGGGACATCCGGGCGGGGTCCCAGGGCTGGCCGAAGAAGACCCGGAAATCATCCAGGGCATCACCGGTGTAGTTGTACTGCAATACGTAGGTCTGCTCCGGGTCGTAGGTGTTGGTGAAGGGCAGGGTGCCCACGTACGGATCGGCACCGGAGGTGGCAACGGTGAAACTGCCGTCGCCGTTGTCCGTTACCGTCGTGGCGTTGGCGTTGATCTCCGTGGGGTCGAGCGTAAGGGGGATAACTTCCGTGGCGGTGGGCTCCCGCAGTTGAATATTACTGATGCGGATACTCTGACCGGGGCGCTTACTGATGTCGAAACGGAAGGCCTGATAAGGGCTTACCCAGTTGTCCACTTCGTACTTCATGAAGGCCTTGAAGGTACGGGCGCCACTGGGCGTAGCCGGCAGGTCTTCCCAGCTGCCTTTGCGCTGGGCACTGACGGGGAGACCGTAAAAAATCTCCAGGTCATCGAGGCCCGGACCGGCGAAATAGTCGAAGCTGATGACGTAAACTCTATCCGGGTCGTAGGGGCCGGGCATAAAGGGCTCGACGAAAATGCGCGCGTCGTTGCCGGTGGTGGTAATGTCATAGGTACCCGGTACCGGCTCGTTGATGTTCATCTGGGCAGCGGTGGCCAGGTCGAACTTCAGGTTATAGGTTTGGGCGCGGACGCTGGTGCCGAGCAAGGTGAAGAAAAGCAGGGGGAGCAGTAAGTGCAGTTTGGGCATGATCAGACGGATTTGTTGTTATTCCGTCGTGAAGTTGCGGGCCCACCCGCCAAAGGGTGTCCTGTACTGTTGGGGTCACTTTACGTTTTTTTCTATAGGAGATGGTGCTAATAAGGTAGGGGAGGAACACGGCATTTTTTAACAGGAAGTCCTTGTTTTATTCCGTTTTCAGCCGGCCCATGTCGGAATACAAACGGTCATTCCGTCATCACCAGGCGCAGCGTGGCCACCCCTTCGTCCGTGGCGAGGCGGAGGAAATACAGTCCCGGAGGAAGCCCTGCGGGCATCCGCCAGTGGATGGTTGGTGTGCCCGGCAAAAGACCACTCCCGGAGAGTGGCAGGTGCCGGATGGTGATACCCCGAACATCAACCAGGGTAGCCGTTAATTGCCGGGGCCGGTCGAGCTGCAGGTCCAGCCGCAAGGTTTCCCCGCGGCGTACCGGATTGGGTGCGAGCCGCGCTACCAGCGGAAGCCGGGCGGGGGCGGGCCGGAAAATGCCGACGGTGGGCTCTTCGGGGCCCAGGTAAAAGGGTTCCCGGCCCACCAGGGAGTCGGAGGCTGCGTAGTAAACACGGTTGTTGAAGGTGAAGAAATTCCCCGGACTGCTGCCCTGGGTGCCGGGCATTTGCCCGGCTACGAGTTTTGTTCCCGCCGCCGTGCCGTCAGTTACGAAAAGTTCGGTGACGAACTCGCCGGCAGCGGCTACACCGTCAGCCCCGGCAAAATACACCAGCGAGTCCCGGAAGACGTGAAAACTAGCGGCACTGACGTTGGGGAAGACGCCGTCGTCTGGCCCGGGATAGAGATCGGTGATCCGCCGGGTGCCGGCGCTGGTGCCGTCGGATGTCCAGAGCTCCCGGCCGCCGTCATCCTGCGCTTTGAAGACGATGCCGCCCTGGCCGAAGGGCTTGAGGATTTGCGGAAAGATGTCCAGCGGGCCCAGTACCCGGGGCTCGCCTACGTGGTCGTAGGCCAGCAGCTCAAAGCCGTCGGCACCACCGGCCTGAGCGACGTAAAACAGGGTGCCGTCGGCATCAACGAAGTAGACCGGGTTACTGCTGTCCGTTGATCCGCCGCCCTCTCCGATGAGCTCAATGGTTGTTTGTCCGGGCTGCATGCGCCGGACTTCCCGTCCGGAGCCTTCCTCCAGTCCGGTGAAGTAGATGTAGCCGCCGCTGGCGGTATAGTCGGCGGCGCCGCTGTTTGGCGGCCCGGGGTTCAGGTCGGCAATCATAAATGTGCCTGCTTCAGTGCCGTCCGTTCGCCAGGGCTCCAGCCCCGTTGCTGCGGTGAAGCCAGTGAAGTACAGCAGGCCGTCGATGACGGCCGGGTCGCCGCCGCGGAATCCGCTTTCCGGCCCCGGTACGATGTCGGCGACCAGCTGCGTACCCGCTCCGGTGCCGTCCGTACGCCAGAGCTCGGTGCCGTGGGTCGCCGTGAGGCCGGTGAACAGCAGAACGCTGTCGAGAACAAAGAAATTACCTGGCTGATTCGGGACGGAATCCACCGTTGCCCCGCTCTCAAACACCAGCTGCGTGCCCGCTTCGGTACCGTCGGTAACCCACAGGCCGATGCGTGGCTCGGTGGTGGACATGCCGCTGAAGTAAACACGGTCTTTGAACTGAACCATGGGCCCGTCGGCAAACACTTCCCCAATTTGCTGCGTGCCGGTCCTGGTTCCGTCGCTCACGACCAGGTTGCCGAGCACGAGCGGAGAGGTAACCGCCTGAAAAACAAATTGGGAATCGTTAAGCGGCGTGAAATGCGCCGGGTCGGATGACCCCAGCTCCGGCAAACCGAAAAGCGAGTCAACCCCGATGTTGCGCAACAGGGTTTGGGCGGAGGAAACAGTCGGCAGACAAAAACACAGCAGGAGCAACAGGAACAGGTGGGGGAGGCGGGCGAACATAGGCAGGAGAGTTGAAGGAGAAGAAAATATGTTGCAAGTTGTGGCAACTCCGGCCGCGGGTCAATCCCCCATATGTACGATACG
>JAUIIF010000166.1 GCA_030431945.1 Bacteroidia bacterium
GTATAGAGGTCAACGGCCTTGCCCTGGTTGCGGCGAATGAGGTCAGCGGCAGCTTTAAGGTGGCCAAGTCCCCGTTGGCTGAGTACATCGTATTTATGCAGGCCCAGCTCTTCTGCGTGATACATATCGCAGTGGGCTACGGGAAAGCCCTTGGGCATCAGCCGCTGCGCGGTGTAGTAATGGATGGGCTTTTCGGTAATGACGATGCCCCCGGCGTGGATGCTCAGGTGATTGGGAAGACCGATAATTCCCCGGGCTATGCGCAGTACTTCCGCCGCTTTGGGGTCCGCCGCTGCGCGGGCCTGAGGGTCGCCTGCCAGCAGGTCGATCTCGGCTTTGGGCAGGCCGTAGACTTTGGCCACTTCGCGTAATGCTGCCCGGCCCTTGAAGGTGGAATAGGTAGCCAGCAGAGCCGTATGGTCCTGGCCGTAGCGCTTGAAGACGTAATCGGTGACGTCATCGCGTTCGTCCCAGCTGAAGTCAATGTCAAAATCCGGCGGACTAACCCGGTAAGGGTTGATGAAGCGCTCGAAGTAAAGATCGAGTTCGAGTGGGTCCACGTCAGAAATACCGATGGAGTAGGCCACGATGGAGTTGGCGCCGGAGCCGCGACCGACGTGTTGGTAGCCCGCTGCGCGGGCGTAGCGGACGATGTCGTGGGTAATGAGAAAGTAGGAACAGAAATTTTGTTTTTTGATGACGGTCAGTTCCCGCTCCGTGCGCAAGCGTGCCTTCTGAAAGCGGACACCGGGGGGGTAGCGTCGGGTTACCCCGGCCAGGGCCAGTTTTTCCAGGAGGGCGTAGTCTCCCTCCCGCGAGCCCGTAAACGTTTGGCGGTTAATTTGCAGGCCCGTGTCCAGCTCCGCCGTACAGGAATCAATAATGCGCTGGGTGTTACGGATTATGGCTGGATATGATTTGTAGAATTCCCGGAGGGTGGCGGGCGGAAGGAGACGGTCGCCGCGCTGCGCCAGGTCGCGCGGCGTAAGTTTGGTGTGAACGGTGTTCAGGTCAATCGCCCGCAGGGTTTTGTGGCGGGCGTAGTCGTCGTCATTAATCGCAACAACGGGGGCGAGAACGACGAGTTTGTGCTGGAAATGACGGAGCTCATGGCTGAAAAGGCGGTTGACGTGCTGGGGGCGAATCCCCAGCAGTTCATTGTCCCGGAAATCACGGATGGGTTTGCAGAGCCGGGGGTAGATGATCCAGGCGTCCGGCAGGGGCGGAGGTACGGTCGGAAGTGGTTTTTCCGCCAGGGAAAATTCGCTGAGAAAGGCACACAGCTGGCGCCAGCCCTCAGCATTGCGGGCCAGGCCGGAATAAAGCCACTGGCCATCGCGCCAGAAGGAAATGCCCAGGATCGGCTTGATGCCCGCATCGTGGCAACGGCGAACAAATTCTACCGCACAGCTGCTATTGTTAGCATCGGTCAAAGCCAGCACTTCCACCCCCCAGGCAGCGGCTTTGTCCACCAGCTCCTTTGGCGTAAGGACACCGTAACGCAGACTGAACGCAGTATGGACACTCAAATGCACGACGAGACACTGAATAGCTGACCGGCGGGCAAAAAGCTTGCGGTTAGCCAGGCATAAACGAACCCGAAATGGGGAACAAACATGTTTCGGTGTTTTGAGGGTGAAGGGGTACTCAACTTTTTCCGCTGTGCAGAGAAGAATAACCAGTGGCAGACATATCAAGCGCTAAAGTAATATGTTTTTTAAATTTAAAACAAATTATTAGTTTTTTAAACTAAGGCTAGTCTTTGTTTTTGTCTCGAGAAGTGTTAACTTAGCAGCCTGTTGTGACCCTTTGATTTTTGGCCGTCTCATCCTTGAAAGTAAACCGAAACTTGGCGACCCATCCCAATTGCAATTGACACGCGTATTTTTGTTTTTTTAGTCTTGGTCAATCGTAATGCCGGGTATTTTTAGCCACCTAATCGTGGCGAGGTAATGAGTATTTAAGGCATGAACGTATTTTCAAATCACAGTTTTCAAACCACCTTCTTTGAGCAACTAGAGAAACAGTTTGATAAACGAGGCCAAATGGTAATCGAGTTGAGCGAAGTGCTCAACGTCGGCCGTGACGCCATATACCGCCGGCTGAGAGGAGACACCGTGCTGAGTGCCGATGAACTTATCCTGCTGGCCAAAAAATATAATATTGATCTTAACTTTGATCAGAACCGGCAAGAACTCTACTACAACAACCCCGCCTACGAAACAGAACAGGAAGTTGATTATTTTCGGCAACTTGCACGCGATGCAGGACACATTATAGAAATTGAAGGCATAAGCATCGATTACGCAACGCCCGAATTACCCATTTACTATGACTTGTTGGCGCCAACGCTGTTGGCCTTTAAGGTCTATGTCTATGGCCTGACAAGCTGGAATTTCAGTAAGTGGAAAGGAAAACCCTTCCACCCGAGTCTGGTCAGCCCGGAAGTGAACGAAATTGCCCGGCAACTCTCAGCGGGGCTTTTTCAACTGCCCGGACGCGAATTGTGGTCCGTTGGCATTTTTGACATTACGCTGCGACAAGTAGTACACGCCGTGGAAACCGGACGTCTGGAAAACCCCGGACTGGTCAAAACAATATTTAAGGAGATCGATAGCATCATCAACCACATGGAAGAGATGGCGGGAAATGGTAAACGTTACCTGCCGGGAGAGCAGGACAAAGAAAATTTACCAGACTTCCAGGTTTTTCATAATGAGCTGACCAATACCAATAACGTCATCATCGTTAAGTCTCCAAAGTTTTCTTCCGTTTTTTCAACCTTTGTCAACCCTAACTATATTGTTTGCAAGGATAAACGTATTCAGCAACAAATAGAAAATTGGTTCGAGAACTTAGTGGAAAGCTCAAATAGCCTGAATGCCACCGGTGGTAAGTATAAAGAGAAGTACTTCAACCAGTTACGCAGAGCAATAAGTACTACCCAGCAGAAGGTGGAAGCTTTGTTCTTGTTGCAGGGCATTGCAGTGTCTTGATATAAGCTAAAAATCTATGTTTCGTTGTGAAAAATTGGCAAGATTAGCAAAACCGTTGTGAGGACAATTTTCTTATCTTTGCAATGTCCTGGATAGAGTATTTGCTTAGTTCAAAAACTATCCTTGAATAAGAATAGGTTTATTTTTCATGAGAGACGCTGTGGACAGCACAGTCGTATATCAGGCTCAGGCGCGATTCGCCTGAGCCTTTTTTTTCGGGAGCAGGCCCACCTGGCCGCGTGTGCATCAGGAAATGTATCGTTCGTTCCAAAATTCACGCCTTGGCTAGAAGGCCAAGGCCCGCCTTGCGTAGCGCGCGGAGCTCGCCCTCTTGTTTTAACTGGGCAATTTGTTCTGCACATCCTGACCGCCGGCAAGGGTAGTAAAGTGAAACCTTCCTTATCTTGCCAGCCATGAAAAGCGTTGCTCCTCCCTGGTTGGGATTATTAAGTTGGGTGCCTGTACTGGCCTATTTCCTGATCAAGTACGTGGTCATTGGGCGGGAACAGATTACCAGTCGGCAAAGCTGGCTGCTGATCGGCGCTGTAATTATGGCCGAAATCGCCCTGTGGCAGTACCGCAAGCAATTTCGCCGACCGCAAGAAACTGATTCCGATGGAGCCGATTAAACAAGACAGGCCTTCCGCAGGCCTCTTTATTCTCATGACCGCTGTGTATTTCGGCGCCTACTTCGGACTGAAATATGGTGTTTTTGGAGGCGCACTTCCCTGGTACTACAACGTGGCCTTGATTCTTGCCTGTTTGCTGCTGGCCCTGGCCCTTCGCAAGCGGTTTGCGGGGGAAAGTGAGTAAGAAACCAGGTTGGTTGTTGGAGGGGACACCGGATTTCAGCGGCTTCGTATCCGGCCGTTCGCTGGCCAATCCCCTGCGCCGCTGCGACCGCCCCTGCCCCAATCCGTCAAAAAAAAACAAGGGATTTATGGGAGGGTAACTTAAATTACGTGGCCTTAGCCGGTAAGGTTGCCTGGCAGCACCACTGGTCAGGGTGATGCGGGAAAGTGGCAGCTATCCCACTCCGGCTCAGGGAGGTAACCCTCCCGGAAATCATAACTAAACCCACTATGAAAGAAACGATTACTACTACCCGTCGCCGTTTTTTACGGCAATCTGCGGCCGCCGCGACGGGCTTACTGCTGGCGCCGGGGATCATCGGCTGTGGCGGAAAAAGCGCGGCTACTGCAACTGCCGCTGCTCCTGCGTCCGCGCCTGAAAAAAACAGAAAACTTGGTATCGCCTTGTTGGGCTTGGGGAGCTACGCCAAAGGCCAGATTGCGCCTTCTCTGCAGTTTACTCAGCATTGTCAACTGGCCGGAATCATTACGGGTAGCCCGGAAAAGATTCCGGAATGGCAGTCATCGTACGGCATCAAGGACGAAAACGTCTACACGTACGATAACCTGGAGGAAATTGCGGACAACCCGGAAATTGACGTCATTTACGTCATCACCCCAACCGCCACGCATAAGGATTTTGCGGTCCGGGCGGCCAAAGCCGGTAAGCACGTCTGGTGTGAAAAACCAATGGCCATGACCCCGCAGGATTGCCAGGCCATTATTGATGCCTGTGCGGAAAACAACGTTCGCCTGAGCATCGGTTACCGGATGCTCCACGAGCCAAATACACAGTCACTGATCGAATTGACTAAGCAGCAGGCCTACGGTAAAATTACGGAAGCCACCGCAGAAGCCGGTTATGCCGGCAGCGACCCGCCCACGGATTACTGGCGGGGGCAACGCGCAATGGGGGGCGGGGCCCTCTATGACATGGGGGTCTACACCGTCAATGGTCTTCGCTACGGGACCCAAATGAGCCCCCTCGCCGTGCTGGAAGCCCGTCAGGAACGCCCTACCGAAGTGGACGTTACCACGGAGTACGTGCTGGAATACGCCAACGGCCTGCGTGCGCGTGGCTGGACGAGCGTGGTGGAGGATAACAACCGCCTGCGCATCGAGGCGGAGCGGGGCTGGTACGAGCTTTCCCCTCTGCAATCTTACGGCGGGGTTAAGGGAGAAACCAGCGACGGAAAGCTGCTCGGCCCGGCAATTTCCGGCAAGCAGCAAACCCTGCAGATGGACAATGATGCCCTGGCCATCCTTAATGACAGCCCGGTGCGTGCACCGGGAAGTATGGGCAAAGACGACATCAGGGTGATCCGTGCAGTCATTGAAAGTGCAGAAACCGGCAAGCGAGTAGTCATTTAAGCTCACCTGGCTGTTCACGTCTTTCTACAGCTCTTCCGCCGGGGTGCGGGCAGCGGGCGGAGGCCGCTCCGGGCAGCGTGAGACCATTCGGCCGTAACGGACGTTGGCAACAGCAATGGCGCATGAAGGCGTAACGGGCGCGGCCGCCGGTGCAGGGCGGAGGATGAGCAGCAGGGGAGAGCCCCTGGCTTCGCCGCCTCCGGGCTGGTAGGACGGGGTATCCGCAGCGTGTTTATTCCACCTTCGTGAAGAAATCACAGTTGACGGAGTCGGCGGCAATTACCGACTTGGCCAGGGTGTACTGGAATGGCAGGCGATCCGTTTTCGGCATCTCTTCAAAGGGAACTGCTTCCGGATCGACATTATCGGTACGGTAGGTGTAGTTTTCCCATTTCTTTTTCAGGGATTTGAACACCTTGCCTTCGCTGACGTAGTAGCGGTACTGGTGGGTGGTGTTTTTTACGCCCGGAATGGTGTTGCCATTACTGTCTACCCGCGGCGGCCCCTCAAGCTGCCAGGTATTGTTTTCGGAGAGCTGAAAAATCAACTCCCCATCCCGGAAATACCAACGGTCGGTAACGGTTCTTTGGGTGCCGTCTTTGTATTCCCCAATGGCGAGCACCACTTCGTCCCCTTCCGAATGAAGCTCAAACCTTCCTAAAAGATCACCACAGTTGAACGCAAAGCGCTTGCGCTGCAGGCCGTTACTCTCGTAGGCGTCTTCAATACGGGCGTAAGCCGTTTTAATGAAGTTAACGGCGGGGTCGTCCCCTAACTTGCGATCAAAGGGAATGGTGGCCGGGGCTTCCGCCCCGGGCGTAGTGCTGGCCGCCGGAGCGGAAGCTGAGCGATCAGAACAACTGAAGAGCAGACAGAAAAGCAGACAGGTGAGTGTGCGCATGCGTAAGTACAATTTAAGGCGCAAAGAAAAGCATTGTTGCCGTGCCAAAGGATAATTTTCTTCGGCACGGCAAGGCTCCGGATTTATTCCTCGTCAAATTTTCGACACAGCAGGGGGAGTACGGCATCGTACCAGTCAATCAGGGCAATTTCCTTGGCCAGGCTTAAGTCTTCGCAGGCTCCGCTAAGCATATTATTGTCCATTCTTACCTGGCCGCGGATGATCCGGAAACGGCCATCATTGGGAAAACGCGCGATGGCCTGATCCATTTTCAGCAGCCCTGCTTCCAGTTGCGTGCTGTCCTGGGTAAGTAACTGGCCTTCCGCCATCAGGTCAATTGCGTCATTGTACGCAGCCAGGGTTGCCTGACAAGCTTCGGATTCCGGCGCGAAGGTGAAGCTTACGTCGTAGGCGGAGGTAACTGGCCGGCCCTGGTATTCAGCCGGACTCCACTTGCCGTAAGAATTGATGGCTACGTTGGAAGCCTCGAAGGTGAAATCAGTACCCAGGTCATTGTAATCGATGATGTCCTGCACGTCAATACTCCCGTCTGGCTGAATGAGCAACTGTACGTCCATTTGCCCCAGGCGGCAACTGTCCTCCCCGCTGGCGGGATAGTTGATGTTATCGTTGAAATAGCCGCTGAGGTCACCATCATTGGCCGTGAAAACGGCTGCTTTGGTGAGCTCGGTATAAACGGTGTCCCTTCCCGTCAGCACGTAAGGCTTAGGGGCTTCCAACCGGAAGCGAATCGGAAGAATGTACTTGAAGCGGACGAACTTTTTGTCCTTCACCGCTGGCCGGAAGCGAACCTCCTGGGCCATCCCGATTACGGCCCGCAATGCTGCGAGCCCCAGCTTACCGCCGGGGTCCCGTAAAATCTGCGCTTTGGAAACGTACCCGTTGGCTTCTACCACAAAGCCGATGACGACCATGCCGCTGATGTTTTTTTCCCGGGCCTCGGCGGGGTAGAGCGCCCGCTGGTTGATGTAGCTCAGGAGGGCAACCTGTGAACACTCCGCCTTGGCCGCCGCCGTGGTGTCGTAACGCTCGCAGGGCGTTGGAAAGCGGGGCGCTTCATCGGCGATGTCGTAAATGGTCGTGTCAACCGCAACCGAATCAGGGACAGTGGTAACGGGGGCTTCCTGCGCCAGTAGAAATAAGGGCAGGGAAAAGAGCAGCGTAAAGAACGTTTTCATTGGCAAAAAAGCGTAGGGAGTAGTATGACTGGTTTGGGGCGCTCTCTTAAGTACGGTGCCGTGCCGGCAAGTGTGGGGCCGGGGCAGCAGTGGTGCGCAAAGGTAAAGAAAAAAGAAAAAGGCCGGTACTTCGGTCTACTTAGGTGTGATCGTGTTAAGGTCCACCCCCGGTGAGAGGGCCGTGGTCGTGTACTTGAGGTCTTTGGCAATGACCAGGCGGGTGGCCGTATTGAAGAGGAAAATCATGGGTTGGTTTTCGTAAATGATCTCCTGAAAGCGGCGATACAGTGGGTCCCGGTCACTAGCCTTAAGGGTCCGGGCAATTTTTTTGATCAGCTGATCCGCCTCTGCATCGCTGAACCCTCCGCGATTACTGCCGTTGGGCGGAACGGAAGTAGAAGCCCAGACCTGGGTGAACTCATCCGGGTTAGGCTCTAAGCCCAGCCCCAGAAGAGAAATGGCAAAATTCCCCTTATCCAATTCACCGTACAAAGCCGCGGGTGCCTGCTGCACGACTTCAATGTCGACTCCCGCTTCCTTCGCCCACTCGGAGACCAGGTTCCCCACCGCAATGCTGGTACCGGAAGGGAAAACGAGAAACTCCATACTCAGCTCCTGCCGGGTACCATCAATCTCTTTGTCAACCGTTCCGTCTCCATTCGTGTCTTCCCAGCCGGCTTCCTGTAACAGGGCCATTGCCTTCTCGGGGGAGAAGGGGATGTCGGGCAGGTCTGCATAATAGCTCTTGCCGGGAAGTACCGGACCGTTTACGCGGGTGGCCAGGCCAGGTAATAACTGTTCGATGAGCGCATCCACATCTACCAGGTGGGCCAGCGCCCGGCGGGTCCTTACGTCACGCAGCAGCGGATTTTGCTGATTGAGCAAGATGCCGAAATAACGTAAACCATTGACGGTGGCAAAATCAAACCGTTCCTGCAGGTAGTCATCTTCCCGGCCCTCCTTGAACTGGTCTACCCCCATTTCCAGGGCAATATCCACCAGCCCGTCCCGTAAAGCGGTAACCATGGTGTTTCCGTCAGGGATAAAGGAAATGGTGATTTTATCAGGTTTGGCCATCAGTACCTCCGAACGGCTTGCTGCGGCCCAGTAGTTTTCCCGCTTGGTCAGGGTCATGGACTGGCCGCTGATCCATTCTTCCAGCTGGTATGGGCCACTGCCAATGATCTTATCCGGAGAAGTCGC
>JAUIIF010000855.1 GCA_030431945.1 Bacteroidia bacterium
ATCCAGTCTTTTCGAGCAGAATATGGAGGAGCTGGAGTTGTTCAACTACCGGGCCGAAATCCATGCACTGCACCCCCTGCGGGCGGGCGGCTACCGGCTTAGTCTGGGACGGATAACGATTGTCTCCAACCTGACGGCGGCCAGTAAAACGTATAGCTTTGGGGTACTTTACCTTGGCCAGCAAACCATGATCGGGAGTATCCGCGACGACATCTCCCAGGAAAGCTTTGACGAAGCCAGCCACGGCATGGCCCAGGAGTTCCGGAATGGACACGTAGGCGAAGTGATTGCCCGGCTCACCGCCAACTTCGGCTCCGAGACCTTTTCCATCTGGCACCTTTTCCGCGACGAAAAGCGCAAGATTCTGCTGGAGATGACCAACCGCACCCTCGAAATTGCCGCAAAGAATTTCAAGGATGTTTACTACGACAACTACCAGCTGATGAGTACCATGCAGGCCAACGGAATGCCCCTGCCGGACGCTTACAAAGCGGCCATCAACTTCACCCTCCACCGCCGCCTGGAAGACGCCCTGACGAGCCGGGAAGCCCTGGACCTGAGCCGGATGAATCGTATTGTTGCCGACTTCCGCCACTGGAAGCACAAATGGCGGGAAGCAGATGACCTCCGGAAGGCTGCCGAAGACCGGCTGCACCGGATCATTCTCTCCGCCTTCCTTAAACCAGCGGACTGGGCCGATGCGCTGTTCCTGCTCAAATCCGTCAAGCGCCTGAAACTGGCGCCTAACTTCTACCGGGCGCAGAACGCTTTTCTGGAAGGCTGGACGGAAAGCTACGCCGCCGGCCTGGACAAAGCGACCCGCCTAACGGGGCTCTCCGTTGCGCGGGAGTTACGGTTTGAGTTGGGCTACGTGGAGGAATTGGTGGTACAATAAATCCAGACAGCCTATCAAGATTGCCCTCCTAGCCCCCCTTCGTTTTCCCATCGCCGAGCCTTTCCACGGCGGCCTGGAAATGCACACCCACCTGCTGGCCCGGGAGCTGGTGGCGCACGGGCACGAGGTGACCTTGCTGGCGCACCCTGACTCAGATCCGCAGTTCCAGCTGCTGCCCGTTACCGTGGCAAAAAATGCAGGTTTTCTGTCCTACACCAGGGCGATCCGCCGGGCGGTAAGGTTGGCCGGTCTGGGGGCTTTTGACGTCCTTCACAACAACACCATCCACTTTCTGCCGCCGCTGCTGGCGCAGGCAATTGCCTGCCCGATGGTAACCACCCTTCACACGCCGCCCTACCGGTCTCACCGCTTCACGGCTAAGTTGACCCGGCGCCTGCACCACCACCACTACGTGGCCATCAGCCATTTTCTGGGGCAACAGTGGGCACCCTACCTGGGGCATCAATACACGGTAATTCACAATGGCCTCGACCCGGAAAACTGGCCCTTTGCGGCAAATCCGGAACCTGACACCGCCGTTTGGTACGGCAGGTTCTCGCCGGAGAAAGGGGCTGAATACGCCATTGCGGCGGCCAGGGCGGCAGGTTACCGGCTGACGCTGGCGGGCCCCATCTACGATCAGGCGTATTTTGACGAATACGTAGCCCCGGAACTGGGCGGACCGATAAGTTACGCC
>JAUIIF010000167.1 GCA_030431945.1 Bacteroidia bacterium
GGATACTGGCTTTTACTTCCGGGCTGGAAACTACGCAGAAGGTCCAGGGTTGTTTGTTCGCCCCGCTGGGGGCAGTGGAGGCTGTTTTCAGGATACATTCGATGAGCTCCCTGCTGACGGGGCGGTCACTAAACTCCCGCACCGTCCGGCGGGCATCACTCTCCGCAAACAGCTCCCTGGCTCGCGTGAGCATCTCCTCCGGCGGGTATTCGGTGTGTTGTAGTGGTTGAAAGCTACCTGCTGCATGTACCATAGTGGCAAAGGTAAGTAACTGGCTTTTTCCAAAATGCCGCCGGCCGTCAAACAATTGCTTGACGGCCGGCGGCGGAGACTGAGCTGCACTCAGGCTACTGTGGCGGAATACGTTCCCGCTTAGGAAATACCATTTGGCGTGGAGTCGAGCGAGTTGTCAACAACACCCGGCATGGAGACCGGCGGAAGCTTATCCGCATCAGAAGGGCGGGGGCCGATCAGACGAACGAGATCCTTGCTGCTCAATACCTCTTTGTCAAGCAATTCCTTCGCCAGTAACTCTACTTCTTTCCGCTTTTCCTTCAGCAACTCCTGGGCCCGGATGTACTGGCTATCCAGTAGTTTCCTGACCTGATTGTCAATCAGGGTAGCAGTTTCGTCTGAGTAAGGACGCTGGTAAGCATCACGGCTCATACCGTAGAAGCTTACCTGGCCTACTTCCGGGTTCATACCGTAAACGGTAATCATGTCGTAGGCCTGCTTGGTTACCTTGTCCAGGTCGTTCTGGGCACCGGTGCTGATTTTACCGAAAAAGACCTCTTCGGCGGCACGTCCGCCAAAGGTCATACACATCATATCGAGCATCTGCTCGGTACGGGTAATGTATTGTTCTTTGGGGAGGTACTGTGCGTAACCCAGGGCGGCCACGCCGCGGGGAACGATGGTCACTTTTACCAGCGGACTGGCGTGCTCCAGGAACCAGCCACAAATGGCGTGTCCGGCTTCGTGGTAAGCGATGATTTCCTTTTCGTCAGGGTTGATGAGTTTGTTCTTCTTTTCCAAACCGCCGATTACTTTATCGAGGGCATAGTTGAAGTCATCGAGGGTGACGCTGTCCTGGTTTCGACGCGCAGCGATAAGGGCTGCTTCGTTACAGATGTTCGCAATTTCAGCACCGGCGAAGCCGGGCGTCATTTCTGCGAGGGTAAAGGCATCGACGGTTACGCCATCCGTTTTAATGGTCTTCAGGTGTACCTTAAAAATGGCTTCGCGGCCTTTCAGGTCCGGACGGTCAATGCCGATTTGCCGGTCGAAGCGACCGGGGCGTAAAAGCGCACTGTCCAGTACATCCGGCCGGTTGGTGGCAGCCATCAGGATGACCCCCTTGTCCGTACTGAAACCATCCATCTCTACGAGGAGCTGGTTCAGGGTGTTTTCCCGCTCATCGTTACCGCCCTGCATGCCACCGCGGCCACGGGCGCGGCCAATGGCATCGATTTCGTCGATGAAGATGATACAGGGGGCTTTTTCCCGTGCCTGCTTAAAGAGGTCGCGGACCCGGCTGGCACCCACCCCGACGAACATCTCGACAAAGTCAGAGCCGGACATGGTGAAAAAGGGAACGCCCGCTTCACCGGCCACGGCTTTGGCCAGGAGGGTCTTACCCGTGCCGGGAGGGCCAACCAGGAGTACACCCTTCGGGATTTTACCCCCCAGAGCAGTGTATTTTTTTGGATTTTTCAGAAAATCAACGACTTCCATTACCTCTTCCTTGGCCTCATCGAGGCCGGCAACATCAGCGAAAGTGATGTTTACCTTGCTGTTTTGGTCAAACAACGTTGCTTTGGACTTACCGATGTTGAAAATCTGACCACCGGGGCCGCCGCCGCCGCCGCCGAGGCGGCGCATCAGCAGAATCCAGATGATGGCGATTACGGCCAGGGGCAGCAGCCACTGCAGCGCTTCGCCAATGTAGTTGGTTCGCCGAACGGGGTTTACCGGCACCCGCTTCTCGAAGGGAATGTCCAGATTGTCCTGAGCATCATTAAGAAAGCTGTTGAAACTGGCTGCATCACCGACGGGAAGGATGTAGTCGTAGCGCGTACCACTAATTCCTCCCTGGGAGGCGTCCTGGTAGGGCGTTCCTTCCCCTTTCTTGCTCTCGTCGATATAGATTTCTGCAGATCGGCCATTGACCAGGTCAATCTTGGTAATGGCTCCGGGGTCCTGCAACATCTGGTACAGACGACTTTTGTCGATCTCGTTGTTACCACCACTTCCGAGGCTTGAGACAACGAGGGCCAGCAGTACCAAAGACATAAAGGCGTAGAGCCAGTAACTCTGGAACTTCGGACCTCCTTCGGGCTTGTTATCTTGATTATTATTACTCATGTTACAAGGCTAACGCACAACCGCCCAATTCGTTGGGTGTAATCGCACTGATTTTAGGCCTAAGACCTACCAAAATTTACTCGTAAGTCGTAATCACGCCGTCACTCCACAAATCTTCCAGTTGGTAAAATTTGCGGGTTTCGGGATAGAAAACGTGGACTACGATGTCAAAATAGTCAAGGCAAATCCAGTTTGCATGACGACCGCCGGTAGCGGTTTTGGGCAATTCTCCCAATTCTTGTTTCATGCGTTTTTGAACCTGGCCGGCAATTGAAGCTACCTGGGTGGTCGAATCACCTTCACAGATGAAAAAGTATTCGGCCGGGCGTTCGTGTAGTTGACGCAGGTCAATGCGGACAATGTTTTTACCTTTGATGTCCTGGATACTGTCCAGGATAACCTCCAGCCGGGCTTCCGTTTGCGCAGATGCTTTGGCAGGGGCTTTAGTTGCAGATGTATTCAGAATTATTGATTTAGCTTGTTAAAGGTAGCAAAAATCGTTCCTCAATGAGAACGGGCTAAGTACACTTTTGGATCATGACACACCAGAATCGCTCAAAATCTTGACAATAGGTCTACTTTGCCTCTAGTAAACACTATACTTTTTCCGAAAGTTGCCCGCCACTACGAGCAGACGGACGGAACGAACGCTGAAGCGATCCGGGCGGTAACCAGTACGACCCCCCCGGCCCCGGGTACGGTGTTCCTGGCGGATAAGCAAACTGCCGGTCGCGGACAGGGCAGCAACACCTGGCACGCCACGGCCCGGGCCAACCTGTTGCTGAGTCTCATGGTTTATCCTGACCATTTGGCGGTTGATCGCCTCTTTGTCCTGACGCAACTGTCAGGTCTGGCCGTTGCGGAAACGGTGGCGCACTTCCTGCCGGCCGCCACGGCGGCTACCGTTCGCTTGAAATGGCCCAACGATGTATACGTCGGGCAGCAGAAAATTGCCGGTATTCTCGTGCAAAACGGACTGCGGGGAAGCAGTGTCTCCTGGTCCGTACTGGGCATCGGACTCAACGTCAACGAAGTCGATTTTCCCGAAGCGCTTACTGCTTCGGCAACTTCCCTGACCTTACTGACGGGGCAGTTATTCGAACGGGAGAAAATACTTGATTTTCTACTCACACGACTGGCGGAAAATTACACCCTCACCCACCCGGATAAATTAGCTTCGCTCGATAAAGCCTACCATCAGCTTCTTTACCGGCGCAACCAACCCGGGCGGTACCAGGAGGTGGCTACGGGGGAAAACTTCTTTGCCATCCTGCGGGGCGTAACTACTGCCGGACAGCTCCGGCTGGAACTCGCAACAGGAGCAGAACGCCTGTTTTCTCTCCGGGAGCTCCGGTTTATCTAGTGCTCCCTATTATTGAAGCACCGGTAGGCAGACACGTTTACTTGCCGGAAGTTTTAGTCAACCTTCAGCCCCTTGGCCCTTTCAATGGGCTTTACGCCATCGTCCATCCACCGTGGCTTCGCTTCGCCCATCAGGTAATAATCGAAGAACTGGGCCATCCGCGTTTGAAAGTCGGCCCGGTTAGCCGGCTTCAGGGGCCAGTGGGGCTCGCCCCGGTAATTCAACAACCAGGCAGGTTTGCCCAACCGGCGCAGGGCGGTAAACCATTCGATGCCCTGGTACCAGGGGACGGCCCCGTCGTGATCATTGTGGAGGATCAACAGAGGCGTATTGATTTTGTCCGTGGTAAATAAGGGGCTGTTTTCCACGTAACGCTGGAAGTGGGTCCAGGGCGTACCGCCAATCCGACTTTGGGTGTGCTCGTACTGGAACTGCCGGCTCCTTCCGGACCCCCAGCGGATACCGCCGTAGGCCGAGAACATGTTTACGACCGGCGCACCAGCTTCCACGGCGGTAAAAAGGTCCGTCTTGGTAACGAGGTAAGCCGCTTGATACCCTCCCCAACTGTGCCCCTGTAAGCCAATGCGATCCTTGTCTACGTACCCATGACTGAGCAAGCTGAGGACGCCGCTCATGACGCAATCATAGGCACTCTCGCCAGGGTAACCCTCCCGATAAATGACATCCGGATTGAAAATGACGTAGCCCTTGCTGACGTAATGGCTGTAGTTAATACTACTCCTCCCCGGTACCGGCGTATTATGCCGGAAGACCCGATCGCTGCTCCGTTCGTAAAAATTGACGAGAAGCGGGTACTTTTTGGCGGGGTCAAAGCCATCGGGCTTGATCAGCATACCCCGCAGGGTCCGCCCCTGGTGGTCTACCCATTCATACAGTTCATTGGTTCCCCAGGAGAAATCGGCCTGTTGCGGGTTTGCGGTGGATATTTTGCCGGCGGCGGCGCTCAGGTCTTTGGTGTAGCGCAGGTCCGGAAACTCCCGGAAGTCTGAACGACTGTAAACGTAGGCTCCGGTGTTGCGGGCTTTCAGGAAATTACCGTAAGTATAGGGACCGGATTGCTGGGTGGTCAGCTTTCCGGAACGAAGGTCCAGCCACCCAATACCCCCGTGATAATCAGCTTCCCGTTGGGTGACAACGAGTTGGGGGGCAGCGGGGTCAAGGTAGCGTTGCAGTGGATCCAGGTCGCGTAACCGGATTTCAGTGCCGCTTTCCCGCCCCCTGGTGATGCGGCGGGCAGCGACCTGGCCGGTAGGGTCTAGTTCCCAGACGTCGTAGCGGTCATAAACCAGAAATTTTTCGCCTCCCTGCAGGGTTCCCGCCAGCCCGTAGGGGGAGGGGTGCATGGGCCGGTCGTTCAGTTCGTCGTAAAAGATACCCGTAGCATTGGTAGTCAGTACCCGGGCTTCGCCACTGCCTGCTGCAAAGCTGTTCCAGGTGGTATCCGCAGCGTTGTACCAGACCAGGAATTTACCACCATCCAACCAGCGAGCCGGGGTTACTTCGCCGTCGAGCATGGCTTTCCGCTCACCAGTGCGCAAGTCAATGACCGTAGTGTTGCGTGCTCCCGGCCCGCCTTCCCACATGGTCGCTTTAGCGTAAGGGCGGTCATCATACACCATTACGTAATGACCGGCCAGGTCGCCGGGCTGCACCTCATACGGCCGGGCTTCGGTCCCGAGCTGCAAAAAATCATCTTTAGCAGGGCGGTAGACGGCAAGGTAGGTGCGTTTTTCTTCAGTTTTCAGCCGGACATTTTCCTCCGTATACATGCGGTCATCTTCAGTTGTCCAGACTTCAACGTCAGCAATCTCTTCATCGAGCAGGTTGGTGTCCCGCTCCGGCCGGCGAGGGGTGGTCCCGAAAAAGAGGTAGTCACCGGCTTCGCTGAAACGCGGCGCCCGCTCCTCGGAGATGCGGTAGCCCGCCGGTAGCCAGGTAGCAGCCTCCTCAGTAATCCAGCGGGAGGCAGCCGCAGGGGGACTCCAGTAATGGAGGTGCCAGGCTTTTTGGGGGTCTTTTTTGTCCGCGTCGGCAGTCATGAAGGCTGCTTGCTGACCATCATTACTCAGCGTGAGCCCGGCGTAATCCCCCTGGTCACTGCTGAGCGATTGCCAGGCAATATTTTCCGGCGTAAGCAGCAGGACGCCGGCATCCCACGAGCTGTCTTTGGCCGTTTGGTGCGCAAGTAACCGGCTGTTGTCCCGGGCGAAGACGAAGCTCTTGACGCCCTCCAGGTAGAAGCTGTCCTGGTTGCTGAACGTGCGTACCAACAACCGGTGTACCCCCTTTTCAAAGCCTTTTTGCAGGCTGTCGGGTAAGGCAGATTTAGTGGTGTAAGCGTAGCGATCGCCGGCACGGGCGGGCATTTTAAAGTCGTAAACCTGTGGGATGATTGCTGGGCGGGCATCCGCAAAGTTCCAGACCAGCAAACTATCCATATCGGCCAGCTTGTCTTTGGCCTTTTTCGGCTCCTTCAGGCGCAGGGCCTTTACGGTGGCCAGCGCAGGCTTCAGACGACCGATCATACTCTTGCCATCAAAGCTCAGGCTGGCCTGGTGCAGGCGGGGGAAACGGTGCTCTTGCTTGGTTTGGGTATCGTAAAGCACGGCAGTCGGGTCGCCCACGTCTTTTTCCAGGCGGTAAAGTAGGTAGCGGCCGTCAGGGCTTATCTGCTCATCAGCAATCTGGTTCCAGACCTGCATGTCTGCCACGGTGATGGGCTGCTGCGCAGAAATTACGGGCGCAACGGAAAAAAGTGCCAGGATAAAGCAGCAGATGAGCTTACCGATTCTAGCGGGGGCGCGGCCGCCGGTGCGGGGGGAGGGACTGAAAAGCAGGGAGGAGGGGAGACAATGGCGCATAAGTAAGACTTGGTTAAGGAAGAGGTAAGCTACGGAATGTTCTAAATTCCGCCCATTAGCCGGTTTTCAGTCTATGGGTCGCGAAATGCACGGCGGGTCCTGAAATTCAGGCTTTTGCTGAAGACCGGAGGGCCGCCCGTAATGAGCGGGCTTGCTCCCTCGCATTCGTCGGGCAATTTGGCAGGCACACGTTTTTAGCCGGCAATGGCCTCAACAGGGCAGGTGCAGGAAGGTTGATCGATCCTGATTTACCAGGCCATTGCAGGAAGGCATAGTCGTCAGCGGAGGTAGGAGCGCAGTGACCTGATGCCGTTACGGACTACCTCGCGGCCATCCCCCAAGTGGTGGTTTGCCTCTCCCTCTTCCGGCGAATCAGCTCCTCCCCTGTGTTTTGGCGGAGGAGCGAGTCTGTGATTACCCCGTCCCGGTTTACCTTGCGGTCCATAATTCTCCTTTTATGAAATACCGCATCGGCCTTGACCTCGGCACTACTACAACTAAAGCCTGCGCCTTTGATGAGGCCGGTACCATGATCAAGCTGGTGGAGCGCGGATACGAGTTGTTGCAGCCGGAGCCCGGGGCGGCCATACAGCAACCGCTGGCCCTCCTGCAGGCCGCAGAAGCGGCATTGATTGACCTGATCGAAGCAGTTGGGGCCCAACCCGAGTTCGTCAGCCTCAGCTGTGCCATGCACAGCCTTATCCTGTGCGATGAAAACGAAGAGCCCCTCGATTATATGTATACCTGGGCGGACACCCGTGCGGAGGTGGTCATGGCGGAAATCAGTGGAGCAGAAAGACAATCTTTACTGCGGGAAACCGGTACGCCCGTGCACCCCATGTCTCCGCTGGTAAAACTTCGCTGGCTGCTTAAAACGCAGCCTGAGCTGCGCGCCGCCGCGGTGTACTGCTATGACCTGAAATCGCTGTTAACGAAGTACTGGACCGCTAACGCTGCGCTGGACGAGCAGCTGGCTTCCGCCACGGGGTTGTACGACGCGGAACGCGGGAGTTGGTCCGCAGCGGCACTTGCGGTGGCCTCCGGGGGCGCGGCGGAAGATTTTCCGTTTACGCTCCCACCGGTCTTCCCGGCCAACCATCAGTTGCACTGGAGCAAGGAGTCTGGGGAAAGGCTGGGCCTGACGGGGGTACCGCTCTTCCTCGGAGGGGCCGACGGGGTTTTGGCCAACCTGGGCTCCGGTATTCTCGCCCCGGGAGACATTGCGCTGAGCATCGGTACCTCCGGCGCTTTGCGGACGACCCACTCGCAGGCCCGGATCGACCCGGCCCACGGGCTCTTTAACTACAAAATGAAAGATCAGCTGTACGTCATTGGTGGCCCGACCAATAACGGAGGGAAAGTCCTGGAATACTGGCAGCACCTGCTGGCCGCCCATTTCCCGGATATGGAGGCTTTCGTCGCCGGGGCTTTGTCCGTTGCGCCACCGGCTGAACTAACCTTCGTGCCCTGGCTCTACGGAGAGCGGGCACCGATCTGGGATGCGGCGGCCACGGCCAGCCTGCAGGGGCTGGCCGGCCACCATACCCCGGCCCACCTCGCCCGGGCGGTGCTGGAAGGCGTAACCGCAAACATCGTCAGGATCTTACACCAGCTGGAAGCCGTAGTCGGACCGGCCAACCGCATTCTGGCAAGTGGCGGGTTTACCCGGTCGCCGGAATGGGTGCAACTGGTGGGAGAACGCTCCGGCAGGCCCGTGGAAATCGCCGAAGCTGCGCAGGCGAGTGCTTACGGCGCCACGCTGGTTGCTGGTTGGTAATCCGGCTCAGGCACAGCAGACCGGGAGTACCAAAAAAGGAGGCGATGCGCCCTGGCTTCTCCCCGCTCCTTAAAAAACTTCCCCGGCACCGGCGGCCGC
>JAUIIF010000168.1 GCA_030431945.1 Bacteroidia bacterium
CCACGACACCAATTTACCCGAGGCTGTAGGGACGTGGCAAATTGGTGTCGTGGTGCAGAACCACCGTTTCGCCGTTGGCCGTCGACAATAGGGTGGTGACTTTATCGCCGAGCTTGAATTCCACCTTCGCATTCGGATGGTCCGGCCCGCCGGCCGGATGATTAACGATGTAATCATGCAACCCCCGGGCCTTACTGGCCATGGAGCTCAGGCCAACGAAGCGGTTGCCGCGGTTGATGTTGATGTAATTAGCTACGGGACCGACGCCGTGGGTGGGATAAAGGTCCCCGTTCCGGTGGACGGAGTGCGCCGTGCGCCACCGTGCTTCGTGAAAGGCTTCCGGACCAAATTTAACGCCGCCGCCGTACGGTTGCTTGCCGTCGTTGAACTTGACGGCGCGCAGGTCGTGCTGGTAGCCGCCTTCCAGGTGCAGTAATTCCCCGAACATTCCCTGGCGGACCATATTGAGGATCGCCATCACGTCCCGTCGGTAACAAACATTTTCCAGAAAGAAGAGGTGGCTGCCGGTGGCTTCGTGGGTCCGGACCAGCTCCCAGCATTCATCGAGGGAAAAAGCACCACAGACCTCCGTGCCAACGTAAGTCCCCGCCTCCATGGCCGCTACGGCCATGGGCGTATGCCAACGCCAGGGGGTGGCAATCATTACCGCGTCCAGGTCTTCCTTGGCGAGCAGGTTTTTGTAGTCTTCCGGTCCGTCGGTATAGTACCGCGGCTGAGTTTTGCCTTGCTTATCGAAAAGCGCCCGGGTTCGCTGCACCATTTCCGGATCGATATCCGCAATGGCGGTCACCGTACAGTCATCCCGCCGCAGTAAGAGATCGACGTGGGATTGGCCACGGAGGCCTGACCCCAGTACCGCAACGTTGATTTTGCTCTTCGGGGCGGTCGTTTTTTGGGCGCGGAGCGCTGGTGCGGAGGAAAGGACCGCAGGAGCAAGCAAGGAGGACTGGAGGAATTTTCTGCGACGCATGACGGTTGGAGTGTGTTAGTGGTGGTTACTCAGAGGTGCTCAGGCACCGACCGAAAGGTAATCATCCCGTTACAAATGGGCCCGGCGGCGCATGTATGGTGTATTTACCGAACTGCGCAGCCCGCAGGAACGGCTATCCAGAGCGGCCACTGCACCTGCGTCCGCGCCCGAAAAAACGCCCCTAGCGTACCCCGTACTGTGCGTGGTGGTCTTCCTGTCCGTTAATTACTATTCACTATTTACGCTCCACTACCCACTATTACCTACCTTCGCACCTTCACCCCAAAAGTGATCAACTATGGACCCGCTGCGTATTGGTATCTCAATCGGAGACGTAAATGGTGTAGGCCCCGAAGTCGTCATTAAAGCCCTGGCCCGGGAGGGTATTCTCGACCTCATCACCCCCGTCATCTACGGCGCTGCGGCGGCCCTGGAGCAGTACCTGCCAATGGTGCCGGCCGTTGATTTCGACTACACTACGATCGCGCAGGCAGATGATGCAGAAGACGGGGTGATCAACCTGGTGGAATGCCTGCCGGAAGGCACCGTTTTCACTCCCGGGGAGGCTACTGAAAGCGGCGGCCGCGCCGCCGCTGCCGCCCTCGCACGTGCCGTTGAGGAACTCAAGTCCGGGCAACTCGACGCCCTGGTTACGGCCCCGATCAACAAATCAGTAATGCCAGCGGATGCTTTCCCTTACCCCGGCCATACCGAAATGCTGACCACCAGCCTGGGCGCGGCGGAAAGCCTGATGTTTCTGGTGACCGACGAGCTGCGCGTGGGCATCGTCACCAACCATATTCCCGTTTCGGAGGTAGCCAAGGCCGTCACCAAGTCCGCCATTCTGAAAAAGCTGGACATTATGGACCAGAGTTTACGGGCTGACTTCGGGATCAACCGACCGGTCATCGCCGTGCTCTCCCTCAATCCGCACGCCGGGGATGAGGGGCGGATTGGTGACGAAGACATCAAGGTCGTCCGGCCAGCCGTGGAAGAGGCTAAAAGCAAGGGTATCCTGGCCATGGGCCCCTTCCCCGCCGATGGTTTTTTCGGTAGCGGAAAACAACAACAGTTTGATGCCGTACTGGCCATGTACCACGACCAGGGGTTAATCCCCTTCAAAGCCCTCAGCTTTGGTAAGGGCGTCAACTTTACGGCCGGCCTGCCGGCCATTCGTACCAGCCCCGACCACGGTACCGCTTACGATATTGTCGGTAAAAACGAAGCGGCGCCCGAGTCCTTTATTGCCGCCCTCTTCCTGGCACGGGAGACTTACCTGAACCGGGAGCGGCACACGGAAGACACGGCTAATCCGCTGACCAGCCGCATGCACCTGGTGTACAAGCGCAAGCCCAAAAGTGGTGCCACCAAAGGTGGCGGGCAAGCCGCCGGCCGTAAGGGGGGAAGCAAGCGTAAAAAGTAAGTCAGGAAAGCACCGTTTCAGGCAACCATTCTGCTTCCGGGCGCTTAGGTAAAGTGTATTTCTCCGGGTAGTTATGTTTCCGGGTCGCAGGCTTGCTTACGGGCTGCCGGACGCCGTAACTACCGGTACACCAGATCACGCCCGATGCGCCAATTCCGCCTTCCCGTCCTCCTCGTTTTTGCCCTCTTTGCCGCTGCGGCAACCTACGGGTGTTTTCACCTCAAATTCTCTTTTGATTTCTCACAATTCTTTCCCCGGGGAGATGACGACCTGGCCTTTTTCCTGGAGTTCGTAGAGGAATTTGAGGGCGACGATAATTTTTTACTGGTTGCTCTGGAGAGAAAACAAGGTGTTTTCGACTCTACTTTTCTGGAGCAGGCGCACGATTTTGCGCTGAAAGCCCGGGAGCTGCCGTACATCGAAGGGGTACAATCCCTTACCACCTTCGGCTACCCCGTGAAAACACCCTTTGCCGTAACGACCATTCCGGCCATCCATCGTAATGACCCCAGCCGTTACGCTGCGGACAGTTTACGGATAATGCAGGACGAGCGTTTTGTCAACAACCTCATCAATGAAGCGGGTACGGCCCTGGTTATTCTGCTGAAGACGGAAACCCTCGTTAACCTGACCGGGGATACCGGTGCGTTATCCAGTGTGGATAAAAGCCGGCTGCTGATGAGCGGGGTGGACGACTTGATGGCCGGCTACGACTTTGAGCAGCACTACTACCTCGGCTCCGCCTATTTTCAGCGGGAGATGGTTGCTATGCAGATCCGGGAAGTCGCCGTATCCGCAGTAATCTCCGGCCTGCTGGTTATGTTCGTCATGTTCCTGCTGTTCCGCCGGCCGCTCGGGATTGTCGTTTCCCTCGTCAGTATCGGCCTGGGGCTGCTGCTTTTCCTGGGCACCCTGGGGCTGTTGGGGCGGGAGCTGAATGCCATTGCCGCCCTGTACCCCGTACTGATGATCATTGTGGGCACTTCCGATGTCATCCACATCATGTCCAAGTACATCGATGAATTACGGGCGGGTAAGGACAAGGAGAGCGCGATCCGGATTACCATCAAGGAAATCGGTCTGGCCACCTTGCTCACTTCGCTGACTACGGCCGTTGGTTTTGCCACCCTGCTGACCAGCCGGATCGACCCCATCCGTGACTTTGGCATCAATGCCGCCCTGGGGGTGATGATTGCTTACGTCACCGTCATTTTTTTCACCACCGCCCTCCTCAGTTACCTGAGTGTTGATCAAATTGTGAAACTGGGCAAACAACAGGCTTTCTGGGATCGTCTGCTGGAGCGAGCCTATCAATTCACCCGGCTAAGCCCGGGTAAAATCAAGGTGGGGGCAGCCGTTGTTGCCGTCCTGTGTGTCCTTGGCATCAGTATGGTTACCACCAATTACCGGATTGAGTCCGCGCTGCCGCGCGGAAAGAAAATCACGGAAGACTTTCTTTTCTTTGAAAAGGAACTCGCCGGTTTCCGGCCCTTTGAAATGGCCGTTACGGCCCGGGACAGCCTGAAGATCACCGATTTTACCGTCCTTCGGGAAATCGGGAAGATAGAGGACTACGTCAAGCAGTTCGATGCGGTAAAGAGCACCGCCAGCATCACGGCTGTTTACCGGAGCATTAACCAGATGTTTAATAATAACCGACCGGATGCCTACGAGTTGCCCGAAGATGAGGCGACCTACCGCAAGTACCGGCAATTAGCGAGCCAGATTCCTGCCGTCAACCTTAACGTCCTGATGAGTAAGGACCGGACCAAAGCGCGCATCACCAGTCGCCTGAATGACCTGGGCGCAGACAGCATAAAAGTATTTCTGGACCGGACGGACAAATGGGTAGCGGCCAATGTAGACACTTCTATCGTTGCGGTTCGCAGCACCGGGACCGGGGTCATCATCGACAAAAATTCGCAGTACATCCGGGAAAATCTTTTACAGGGGCTTGGTCTTGCCGTCCTGATCGTCTGTGGCCTGATGGCGCTCCTGTTCAAGAGTTGGCGCATGTTACTCATCAGTCTGGTGCCGAACATCCTCCCGCTGCTGTTAGCCGGAGCAATGCTTGGCTTCCTTGGTATTGAACTGGAAGCCGGGGTAAGCATTGTTTTCGCCATCATCTTTGGTATTGCCGTTGACGATACCATTCATTTTCTGGCTAAATACCGGTTGGCCAGGGGGCGGGGGCTTGCCGTAGAGGAAGCTATTCACCTGACCTTCCGGGAAGCGGGGAAGGCTATTGTGCTGACCTCGGTAGTCTTGTTTTTCGGATTTCTGGTCATGCTCTTCAGCATCCACCCACCGAGCGTTACCATTGGATTACTGATCAGCCTGACCCTGGCGAGTGCCGTCGTCAGTGACCTGTTGCTAATTCCTTTGCTATTGCGTTGGCTGGAGAAATAGGCCGGGAAGGAAACGACTTTATTTGTCTGCCACCACAATGTATTGATACTCCAGGGTGGCATCATCGCTTGATACCAGGTGGTAGCCGGCGTCTTTCAGCAGGTCCTGCAGCGTCCCGAGCGCCAGGCGGTCCTTTTTAGGCGGTCCGATGGTGGTATCCTTTCTTTTCCAGTCTACAATGACAATCCGGCCATCAGAGCGCAGGGCCGGGTAGATCTTTTTCAGGTATTCTAATTTATTGTCGATGAGCATGAAGGTGTTCACAATCAGAATAATATCTACCTCCTTGTCTTCGAGGTGCGGGTCATCGGCCGTTGCGAGCCGGGGCTCGAGTCGGGGTCGAAATTCTTTTTGCAGACCAAAGCGCCGGAGGGTATCGAGGTAGCTGATGTATTTTTCGTCTATTTCTACGGCAATTACCCGGTCGGCGATTGGGGCCAGACGCTCTGCGAAAAAACCTTCACCCGCCCCGATGTCGGCGATAACCTTTTCCCGGATATCCCCCATGGCATCCATTACGGCGCCGGGCTGCTGCCAGATCATCCGGGAGCGATCATCCTGGCCATCCTGGTCTTCAGGAAGGTAGATGCCCTCATCAACAACGGGCTTAGGGTCTTCCTTACAGGAAGCCATCAGGGCAAGCAGGCAGAAGACCGGTAACAAAAAGCGCATGAAAGCAGGGTTTTTCCCTGGCCTAAGATAGGCCTTAGGGGTATTGTTCAGGAATATTATCAGTTTTACTGACAGAGCGATAACATCAGGCGGTGCATTTTCTTGCGTACGTCTTTACTCTCCAGGGTAAAATTATTGACCATAATGGCGAAAGCTACTTCTTTTCCATCCGGGCGTACGGCGTAGCCTGCGTAGGCTCTTACGGCCCCCAGGGAGCCACTTTTGGCCCACAGCCTGCCTTCTGCGGCGGTGCCTTTCAGGTAGCCGCGCATGCTGCCCGTCCGGCCCGCCAGCGGAATACTTTCGCGCCAGCGTTCCGCCGTTGCCTGGCGGCGAAGAAAAGCCGTCATGAAGCCGGCGGAGAAGAAATTGCGGGTGGCCAGGCCACTACCATCTTCCAGCTGAATACCTGCAGTGGGCAACCCTGCGGCTTCCAGCCAGTCCGTGAGAACCTCCGTCGTGGCAAGGTCATGCTGCTCTGCTCCCCGGTCTTTGTTCATGGCCCGGAGCAATGCTTCGGCGTAGAGGTTCAGGCTCCTGAGGTTGGTACGATCCACCAGTACTGCCAGCTCCGGGGATTCATAGGTATCGAGAACACGGCCGGGAACCGTACGCCCGCTGCCCATTTGCCGGTCGCTGGCCGCCGGCTGCCGGACCACAATGCCGCCGGCTTCCAAATGCCGGCAAAGTGCCTGGGCGGCAAACAAGGGAGGATCCGGGAGGGCCCCCTTGATGGTGAAGCGGCCGGAGCCCACCGGGATCGTGCCCCGTACGTAATTGTCATACCCGAAAGGGGCACCGTACACGTAAGCCTGATCTCCGCTGTCCCTGGGGCCGCTGCGCAACTCATTCGTAAGGCGTAAGCCCGGTACTTCCGGCCTGGTTTGCTGAATGGGAGGGGTTGCGCCCAGGCGACTGCGTTGTAAAAAGTCGAGAAAATAAAAGTTCTCGTGGAGGTTGAGTCCGTAAGCCCCACTTCCGTAATAGTTCCCGATGTCACTCCAGGGCCAGCCTGCCGCCACGGCATCCGTACCGTAGTAGCTGCCATCTCCGATGATGCGACCGTTAACCCGCTTCACCCCTGCCGCCACGAGGCGCTCCCGCCAGCGATCCAGGAGGGCCTCCAGGCCTGGCACCCCTTCCAGAAACGGGCTGCCGAGGCTGGGATCTCCACCCCCGACCAGGTAAACGTCTCCGTTGAGCTCGCCCGCCGGGCTGAGTGCTCCGGTGATGATGAGCTGGGTCCGGAAACGATGATCAGGGCCCAGCAGCTCCAGGGCGGCGGCAGTGGTCAGCAACTTCTGCGTTGAGGCCGGGATACAGGCCAGGGCCGCCTGGTGGGCGCCCAGTTGTTGCCCGGTGGCAACGTCAACCACGCTCACCGATACGAGGGCTCCGGCCAGTTCAGGGTCCTGGGCGAAGGCCCGGACGTGATCCTGGATAGCCGGCTGGGCGTAAGCCGCCAGCGTATTGAACAACCAAAAAAGCAGAAAGAAAAAGCGCAAGGGTCCGATGGTTTAGCGTCAAAGTGTGAAGATAGGAAGCGCAGCGGGCTTAGCCTTCAGGAAAGCCTGCTCTTTGGAAAACCTTAAGGGTACCCGCGGCCGCGCCCTGCCTGACAAAAGGCGGCTACAGGGCTGCATTTTCAGTTGTCCGGTCCTCCGCTGCAGCCCGGGCAACCAGCTGAGGTAATGCCGGGCTACGGGGCAATGATCCAGGCGGCGGGCGAATTATTCGGAGTTGTCGGTTACGGCAAAGGTGTCAGCCCCTACCTTCAGGGCAGTACGACCAGCCGTTCGGTCCGCTCCGTTCCGAGGCTGGCAAACCGCAGGTAGTACACGCCGGCGGGGATGGTCCCCAGGTCCCAATAAGCACGGCCGGCTGCGGCCATGCGGTAGTTTGCCAGTTTGCGTCCCGCGGCATCGAAGAGGGTTGCGTTCACTCCGTTGGGCCAGGCACCCTCGGCTTCCACGGTCAGCTTTCCCTGGACCGGGTTGGGGTAAACCTTAAGTACGCGATTGGCACCGAAGTCATGGATACCCGCGGGGACAACCCGGAATTGCCGGACTGCGCTCACCGTGGTTCCGCAGTTGTTATGGGCCAGTACCCGCCAGAAGTAAAGCTCACCGGCCGGCAGGTTCGCCAGTTCGATTTCCGTTGCCGTACCACGTCGTTCCCCGGCAATAGTAACAAAGTCTTCCGTCGTAGCGTACTGCCAGGTATAGTCGGTGGCATTGGCCGCTTCCTGCCAGGAAAAGGTGATGCTTCCTTCCTGCAATTCGGCGGCATCTTCCGGACCGGAAAGCAGCACCTCAGCCACGTCCCGGCCAAGTTGGAGCGGCACCAGGGCCGTGCGCACCCGGCCATCACCGTTGGTTACCGCAAAGGCCAGCGTGTAGGCTCCGGCGGGTAAGGCGTTCCAACTGGTAAAGTCGACGGCGAGCGTGCGGTCTTCCGCGTTAAAATCCGTGGTAAAATTATCCAGCAGATCGCCCCGTAAAGTCTGCACCGCCAGGGAGGGAACCCCCGTAAAACCTGTTCCCAGCGAAAGCACGAGGGAACTCGCACCGTTGCTGCCACTACAGTTTTCCAGTTCAGTTACCGATGGTTGCAGGCTCAAATCTTCTGCCGGCAGCTGGTTGCAAAAGCGGATGCTGAAATTGACGATGTTACCACCGTCCAGATCTGCGGCATCGTTCACCAGCAGGGTCCAGCTACCCTGGGCGGGTTCACCGATAAAGGAGGCCAGTGGTTCTGCCGACTGGAAAATCCCCGTGGTGGAAATGGCCGCTCCGGTACAGGTAGTGGTAAAATCAGCCGCCGATAATGCTGCTCCATCAGTAAAGGAGACCACCATGTTTTCTCCGGCACAACTGCCGCCACTGATGGCGTCGAACAACTGAATTTCTGTTCCGGCGGGAGATCGTAAGCGGGCCGTCAGATCGCCCAGGAAGGTGTGAT
>JAUIIF010000169.1 GCA_030431945.1 Bacteroidia bacterium
TATCTTTTTAATGATTTGCATAAGGAATACTTATGGATGGGGCGCTCTTTAGGTATCGGTTGTTTCGTTTGTTGAGGTTCCTTCGGCCCGCTTTTTGTCCTCTCCTCCAGGCTCTCCCTCACCAGCACGTTCCGCCTGCAGCTGCACGGAGAGGGGGCGGACAAAAAAAACGCTCCGCGTTTTCGGTCGGGCCCAGCCTCGTTCTGAAAGGCATGGCTGCCATGCTTCGTGCACCGCTGCTGCAAGGGAGATTTTGTAACCCCCGGTGAACGGGCCATCTTTATCCCTACAACCCATTCCGCGATGTACCTTTTCTTTGATACCGAAACGACGGGCCTGCCGAATAACTGGAACGCCCCCAGCTCCGCCGTCCACAACTGGCCCCGCATGGTCCAGATTGCCTGGGTGCTGACGGACGCCGCCGGCCGGCCACTGGAAACCTATGCGGCCATCATTCAACCCGCAGGGTTTACGATCCCGACCAGCGCTTCCGCCATCCACCGCGTTACCCAGGCGCGGGCGGAAACCGAAGGGCTGCCGCTGCCGGAAGTACTGGCGGCCTTTACCGCTGCCCTGGCCAAAGCCGAACTGCTGGTGGCCCACAACATCGCCTTCGACGAAAAAGTCCTCGGCTGCGAGTTCTACCGGACCACCGGGAAGGATGCCCTGCGGCGGGTCCGCAAGGCTTGCACCATGAAGGACGCTGCGATCATCGCCTGGGCGGCGATCCCGCCCAAGCGCTACGGCACCTATAAATGGCCGACGCTGGAGCAGCTGCACCGCAAGCTGTTCCGTACCGGCATCCCCGCAGCGCATGATGCGCTGGTGGACGTGGAGGCGACGGTACGGTGCTATTTCGGGTTAAGGGAGCGGGGGGTGATTTGAGGGGAGGGGGGGAACCGAAACAATGCCCCCCCCTCACGGCACCCCCTCCCGCCTCCGGTCAAACCACCGACTGATAACCCGGATCAGCAAAGTACCCGATACCAGCCCGATGACGAGCGTGAGCAGGGCCAGCCACCCCGGTCCGAAATCGGTGATGAGGTCGGACTGGAGGAACAGCACCACCGCCAGCGTGGCGGTGACGAGGGCAAAGGACGCCACGATGTACAGCAGCCGCAGGGTCTTGTTTTTGAAAAAGACCTCCCGCACGCGCCAGTCGAAGAGCGCCACGAGGAAGCCGATGGCCAGGAAGGCAAATACGAACAAACCGCTGAGGCCGAAAAGGTCGCTGTACTTGTGCAGGGTCTGCGGAACGTTCCAGATCGAATAGGTTGGGCGGTGGTACACAAAGGTGTCGCTGGCCGCCGCAAATTTCTCGCCAATCAGCCCCCACAGTTCCGGCTGGGGCAAGTCGTAGCCCAGCGCCCAGATGCCCACGCCGCCCAGGCCCTGCTCCAGGATCCAGTCGTACTTCACTCCCATGGTCAGGGTGTCGTCGAACCAGGTAACGTCCTCCCGCCTGACGAACCCCTCCTGCTGCGAGAGCGTACTTTGCCGGTAGTACGCCGCCCAGGCCCGGCGGTCGTACTTCGGCGGACCGTTCCGGCGGTTCGCCTTGCTGATCGCCGCGTAGGTAAGGTGCTGGAAGGAAAGGGAGTCTTCGCCAGTGTCCGGTACGCGGACGTGCCGGCTCCACCGACCGCCGTAGTACGGCAGGCCCAGCAGCAGCTTGCGGCGGTCCAGGCTGTCTTCCAGGTAGTTGAAGACGACGTCTTCGATGCTGCTGAAACCCTGCGGGGTCGGGTCGTCATCGTAGAGGGGCGAGATGGGGCCGGCCGCAAAGTCGCCGGTCGTAAAGTCGTAGGCCGTCAGGGTGAAGAAGTCTACGTACCGCTGCAGCAACTTGACGTTGTACAGGCTGTTGCCATTTTCCGTACCGTTCACTTTGGGCAGGACGACGCTGAGCTGGTAGTCGCCGTCCAGCAGGTTGAGCTTATGCCGCAGGCGGATGATGAAGGCGGATAGTTGCTTCTCGAAGTTCAGGGGGACAAGTTCAAAATCCAGGTCGATCCCGTCTGCGCCCAGCGCGACCATTTTCTCCAGCAGGTCCGTAATGACGTCTTCCTGCCGCTCCGGGTCGCGCAGGAACTTTCTGTTCTTCGTCCGCCCGAAACTGGAAAAGGTGAGCAGTACTTTGCAGTTGTCGGCGTGGGCCAGTTCCACCAGGTTGAAGTCGTCGCTGGCCCAGGCGTCGAAGACCTCCGGGTTGTCCAGGAGCCGCTCGCTGTCGGCGGCCAGGTTGTAAGAAAACAGGGAGACGTGGCTCAGTAGTTTAAAGGGGTAGTACGCATAAGCACTGCCCATCCAGTGCGGGTGCCAGCCGAAGACCTTGATGTTTTTTGCCCGGACGAGCGTGTCGCCCTTCAGTTGGAAGTCGCTCCCCGGCAGGCCCGTCAGTTCGTCCCAGTTGGTGTGGCTGGAGTCGGCCAGGTTCCGGTAGTAGGCCTGCTGTTCCTGATGAATCAGGTTGTACGTCCGCCAGTACTGCCTGGTCAGGTCCTGGGGCTCGCTGCCCGGGCGCAGGGAGTCTGAAGCAGCGGGCGTTTCCGGCGGGGGGAGTTTGAAAATGGCGATAAAGCGCTCCAGAAACCCTGGTTGTTCTGCAGCGTCGGCCTGCCCGTAAAGTCCGCCCCCGCACAGGAGCAGGCCAAGCAGCAGGGAGGTAGAAACGGAAGAAAGGAACGGCGAATGCTTCATGGTGGGCTGTAGGGGCTTAAGGTTCGGGCACACTGATTTCCCAGGTGTCCTGGCGGGCAAATACCTGGTAGTAGGCAACCACGTTGAGTTGCAGGCGGTAGCTGTTGATGGCGTGGCGGTTGGCGAAGGCGAGGTAGAAGCGGAAGACGTTTTTGCCGGCTTCCGGGTCGGCGTACTCGGTGGGGTAAAGCTGGCGCAGGCTCTGGCCGCTGAGGACGCCGAAATTGGGGCGCTTCGCGTCCCGGAGAATGAGCGGATTGTAGGCATTGTCTTTGGCAAAGGCGCGCCGGCCCCTGCCGTCGACGAAGTCGAAACTCACCCGCTTCTCCTGAAAGATGGCCTCACTGGTCGTCAGGCCCGGCAAGACGATGGGGTGGCCCAGGCCGTAAGCCGCCAGCGGCGGGCTGATGCCCGGCTGGGTCCATTCCGGCGGCACTTCTTCCGCCAGGGCGGCGTAGGCTGCCAGCGCCGGCTGTTCAAAACCGACCCAGTAGGCCACGGCCAGCAGCGAGTCCTTGGTGGCGGGGTCACCGACGTTGAGGTGCAGGGGGATTTTAACCTCCAGGCTGCTCCGTTGCTGGCCCAGCGGATTGCGCAACCCGACGATGTTGGCTTCGGCGCTGATCGCCTGGTACAGCAGGGTGTCAGCGGCTACCCAGATTTGTTTTTTCACCTGCCGGGTGCCAAGTTTCACGGCGTACAGTCCCGCACAGGAATCCCGGCTCAGGGTGTCGCGCCGCAGGGGCTGAACGCCGGTTTTGTCCACCGTTTCGATTAGGCGGTAGAAGGTGGTATGCGCCGCTTGCCGGTGCGCGACCAACAACTTCGTGCGGGTCATTTCCGGACGGTCAGCGATGACTTGCCGCATCAGCAAGGTGGTGTCTCCGCTGGGCTGTTGGATTGGCGGACCGTTATCCCTGTAAAAGGTCAGGGCCGCCGGACGGCGCTCGACGTCAACGAGGCAGAATTGTTTGGGCAGGGGCAACACACCAAGGAGGCGGCGCGCCCGCAGGTGCAGGGTACGTTGGAAGGTAGCCGTGTCAAGGACTTCGGTAAAAGCGTAGGCCGGCGGGTCATCGACCGCGTCCAGTATTTCGCCCCCGTCCTTCGTCAGCACCGCGCCGGCCAGCGGCCGGCCCTTAGCCGTTTTAACGGACACGATCAGCGTATCCCCTTTACGGCTGTTGCTGGTAAAGGCCAGCGGACCCTGAATCTTTCCCGGAAAGGAATCGTACCGCGCCGGATAGTCTTCCCCCGCCGTACCGACGAGCTTAAAGTGCAGGGCGGAACACTGCTCCTTTTGCCGGTCCCGTTTTTTCCCCGGGGCCAGGATGAAAGCTTTACATTTTTTGAAGCTGATCTGCAGGGGTTCGGTGGGGGAAAGGTCAATCGGCCCGCGCAGCCGGGCAGTCACCCGCCGCCGGGTAGCCATAACGGTGGTAATGGCCTGCCCGGTAGTGTCCTGAAAGAAAAAACAGGTGTCTGGCTGACTGCTCAGCATTTCCGCTACACTGAAGGTGACCGTCTGTTGCGCGGTCGGGAAATCAGCGAAGAAACCACGGACGGTCAGCTGCCGCCCCGTGAACGCCGGAGCAATACGGGTCGTAATGGCGACGGGGTAGGCGGGCGGGTTACGGGGCGCGGGCAGGGTGCGGTACGCAGTATCCTGCCGGTACTGCCAGGCGTTATCCGCCAGTAAAAGCCCTTGCGGGAGTTTTACCGCCAGTGTGAAGCTGTCTGCCGTAATCTGGTCTGCCTGCTCCGGGAAGAAGGCCAGCCGCACTTCGTCGCCGGGAATGAATAGTCCGGCGGGGGGCGTAACGAGGGAAAAGGTGAAAGCCGGCCCCGCCGGCGGAACGGCCTGGGCCACTCCTCCTGATACCGGCAAACAACAAAAGAGCAGCAACAGGGCCGGCCAGCATCGCTTCATGGTTAAGTAAGATTTATGGGCTTCTTGTCCACCCCGCGGCGGAATGGTGATAAAACGCTCACATGATAGGGGGAAATAGGCGAAGATTTGTAGGGGTTTTTACCTGATTGTTGACCGGGAAATACTAAAAGAAGGGCTTTCGGACGGATTTACCTGGCCAATTGATGATATTGAAGCAACCCATAAATCTTACAACCATTTCTCAATGGTGTCCTCCGCAATTCAAGCCAGGCCGCTTTTTTACGAAGCCCTTCACGCTCAGGTTAATGTGCCCCGTGATGAGGTGCTGAAGGATATTGAAAAACAGCTGGATAAGTCACAGCGTTTTGTGGCCCTCCAGGGCAGTGCGGGCAGTGGGAAGAGCTACTTTCTGCGCCACCAGCTGGTCCCCCACTACCAGGAGCTGGCCCGGCGGGAGGAAAAAGCACTGGCCGGCCCGTGGCGGGTCGTTACCTTTTCACCGCAGGTTAACCCCATCGGGACACTGGCTACGGCACTGGCGGCACCCGGCGCTTTGCGCCGCAAAGGGGCCACCCAGCCTTTCTTCCGCGAACAGTTGGAGCGGAGGCTTCGCGCCGGCAACGACGGGTTGGTAAAGGTGTATCAGGAAGCCGTGGAGGCCGCCGGACAACCTTTCCGGCTGCTCATTATTGTGGACCAGCTCGAGGACATGTTCAAGCTGGGCGATGAACTGCGGAAAGACCGGAGTGAAGATTATCAGGGTTTGGGCAAATTCTTTCAGCCCGGAGACGATACGTTGTTCTTCAACCTCTTTCTCAAATTACTGAAAACAGAATTGCCCGTTTACGTGGTCTTTTCCATCAGTTCGGAAAACCTGGACCGCATCAACGCTTTTCCGGGGTGGCCGGAACGCATCAGTATGCACCGCTACGCCTTGCCCCAGGTAAAACCGGAAGCCCTGAAGGAAGCCCTGACCGCCTTCTGGCCCGCTGCGGCAGAAACCGCGATGCCCGCCGGGGCCAGGACGCTTTACGGCGAAATGCTGGAAGCGTACAAAACGGTCGCTGCCCAGGATAAAGAGCCGGTCGCCAGGGTGAACATCGCCCTGAAACTCCTGTACCAGGAGGCCTGCAAATTGCTGGAGAAGCCTTTCAAAACTTTAACCGATCCACCCGAATTCATCACCCGGGCATTAGCCAAAGAGGAGACTGCCGAAAAACGCGCGCCCCACCTCATCGCCGCCTTCCTGGACAAAGACAACCAGCGGACCTGGCGGGACTGGGAGGATCACCTGAGTACAGACAACAAAAGCAAGTGGCAAACGGCGATCAGTAAATTCTTTGCCGACTTACTCGAGGCCTACCAGAAATTTGGCGGGCTGGAAGGGGCGCCCGAACACCTCTTCAATAAGTTGTACGAGCAGCTGAAGGAGGAAGAACGGAGCCTGGCGGCCCGCTTATTCCAAACCATCACGCTTAAAGACCCCGCCCCGGAACGCGTGGCCGAAAGCTACTCCACCCCCTTTGCCATGCTCAGTGAAGTTTGCTTCCGGGCGGGGGAAGAGTATCCTGACATACTGAAGGAACTAAAAGTCGGTACCGGAATCGGAACTACGGATAAAGGGGCAGAGAAGGCGGCAAACAAGGAAATGCTCCGGGCAGTTATCCGGCACTTTAATTTTCCCGGGGGGACCGTACCGGACATGGTTCGCTGGATCAACCCTGCCGGTCATTCCGGCAGTAGCGAAAACGTTTACCTCCACGAGGAAATGATCATTAAGCTGGGCCCCAGCTCCCTGGTGCAGGAGTGGGGGAAGCTTCGCCAGTGGGTGGATGATGAAAACAACGCGGGTAACCTGTACAAAAAACTGGTGCAGGACGCGATCATACACCACCGCGAGGAGAAAAATAAAATACCCGAAGCAACAGCTTCGGCACCGGAACAAGTACCCCTGTCCCGCCCTTCCCTGCTGCGCGCCCTGTGGGCGAGAATACTGGGCACGATGAGCCTGATCTGGCGAGGTGCGGCCAACGAGCAGGAGGAAGGACAAAAGCGGGACCGTACCCTGCTTAGTGAAGGCGGGGTGGAGTTGGTCGGGGAGTGGTTCCTGGAAACCCTGCCGAGTGCGGCGTGGGCGTCCAAATACCGCTCGGCACAAGTCATTACGGATCCGGATTCCGCAGATCCCTCTGCCTTCGAAAAGTGGATCGACGAGGATAATGAGACGTCCTTTTCGCTGGTCACGAAATTCTGGGAGAAAAGTAATAATTACCACCGTCGCCGCCGCCAGCAGGAGGAGGCCAGGATGGAGCAGGAAGTCCGGATACAACGGCGGGTCTCGAAAATCTTCGCCGGCCTGGCCGGCGCGGCCGTTATCTGTGGCATCGCCGCCGGTTTCTACGCCTGGGAGGCGACCAACGCTGAGAACAATCTGGATTTGCTGGATTTCGTCGACAACATGACGAAGGCGAACCTCATCTCCAGTAACATTTACCGGTCACAGGACTTCCAGGAACTCAAGCTGGAAATTGAAGGCAATAGAAAGATTAAGAAAAAAGTACAGGTCATTTCCGTGCTCGATACCTCCGGCGTTTTACATTTTCCGCAAGGGGCGGATATGGCCAGGTACAATGATTTGTCCTTCCGCTCCCTGTTATACCTCGACGAACTGATCGACAACTACCACGATAAAACGCCCGAAGCCCTCTCGGCCATCACCAGTTCCATTACCGCAGTGGCCGACAGTGCCATCGCCCTCAACGGGCGATCAGGAAAAAATTACCAGTTCCCCTACGTGTACCAATCGCTCTGGGAAAACTACGGTGCCCTCCACGCCGCCATTCACGGGGTGGAAAAGGGAACGTCTGCAGACCGGGGAATGGTCTTTCAGACCCACGCGCAGATTACCGCCGTCGTCTCCAACCCGCAAGTCAAGAACCAGTACGCCATTGGCGACGGGGCGGGGCAGGTCCGCATCATGTTGGGGGGGGAGCGGGTTTTTGACCGGGTGGCAACGCTGCCCGAAAGCATTTCTTCGCTCCAGTATTCGCTCTCCGGCCGCCAGCTTTACGCTACGTCCTACGGTGGCAACATCTATCGGTTGGAGGCCCTGAAAAGCGGGGCAACGGAATTAAGCCCCCTTGGTGTTACCGATTCGTTGGTCTGGCAGCGGCTGGACGTAAACTGGAAAAGGGAGGGAGCCGAACTGGCCATACTCTCCATACACAATACGGCATTACCCGACCACCTGGTGGTCGTGGGCGACAACAACGTTGCCCTGATCCGCAAAGAAAGAGGTGAAAATAGCTACCTGCTGGTGCAAGACTTCCCGATGAAGGGGCACCTCACTGCCCTGACCGTTGCCCGGGGCAACCAGGAGGGGACTAAGTTCCTCATCGGCGGGTCCAATGCCTCCGTCCTGTTTACGTTCGATGCGCTGACGAAAAAGTTGGACTGGTTCCGGAAAGTAGAGCACCCGCATACCTCGGTGTCCGCCATTGCTTTTCAACCGCTCCCGGCATCCCGCGACCGCGCCCCCCAAAACAGTGAGGCTACCCAGCAAAAAATAGCCGTAGGAACCAAAACCGGCGACATCTGGATCACCGACATCGGGGCCTTCAGTGCCACCGGAAACCAGCAGGAGCGTCTGCTGGAATTGATCAACGAAAGAGCCGCAGATACCGTCAACCGCAACTACCAGGAAAGCGCAGTAACCGGACTGGCCTTTAACCAGACGAAAAATGACCAACTGATTTCCTCCAGTCTGGACGGAACGGTGTGGTTGTTCAACCTGGATGCCGCGCCGCCCATTGACCGTGATTTTC
>JAUIIF010000170.1 GCA_030431945.1 Bacteroidia bacterium
GGCATCTACAAGCTCACCCGTGATTTCCTGACCAATGATTTGGGCATCAGCCTGGACGGTGTCGACCCGCGGGACATTGCCATCTTCGGCCAGCCTACCTCCGGCAAGTTGCCGGAAATCACGAACGAAACGCCCCCCGACGAACTGACCGAACTCGCCATCGCCATTGAAGGCGAGGACGACGGGACTTTTGACGGGGGGGACTTCATCCTCCTGCACGCGTTGGGGCCGGACCAGGTGACGTACGATGATGGACAGGATGAGTTTATTTACCAGAAAAACGTGTACGCCACCACCAACAGCTACTTCATCCGGGTAGGCGGCAGCCGGGGGCGCAGGATAACCGCCTTACCGGCCACTGCCGGCGGCACCGAGGTATCCACTTACGACGCCTATTTTCATTTTGAGGAAGACAAGTTCAACATCCTCCATGAAATCGGCGGTAATGCCCATGGTTCCGGACAGAGCTGGTTTGGTGATTTTTTCGAGAACGCCCGTTCCAAGGAATACCGCAACCTCTTCCGGGTGCCCGCCCTCGTCACGTCGGAGCCCGCCCGGTTCAGGGCGCGCATGGCCCTGCGTACGGACGCCAGCAGCCGCTTCTTCCTGGAAGTGGAAGATCAGCGTCTGCAAAGTGCTATTGGTAGCCGCATCAGGATTGGTGCCCAGGAACAATCGGCCGCCGCAGACCCCACGCTGCTCACCGGCCAGGCCAGCCTGACGAACGAAAACGTAACCGTAACCATCGACTATCCGATTCCGGGAAACGCCAATACCAGCCAGGCCTACCTCGATTGGATCGAGTTGCGCGCACGCCGCCGGCTTTCCCTGGCCGGGCTCGATCAGTTCAGCTTCCGGGATACCCGCAGCCGTAACGCCGGTACCATCCGGTTTTCCCTGACCGACCTGCCGGCAGACGCCAGGGTCTGGCGACTGGATGGAGCGGATGTCCGGGAAGCCAACCTGAGTAACGGTGCTTTCTCCGCACCCGGCGGACGACTCTTCGAATACGCAGCCTTCCGGACAAGCGCCAAACTGCTGACTCCCGTTGCCGTGGGGCGTGTGGAAAACCAGAACCTGCACGCACTGACGGAGGCGGACATGATCATCATCACCCATCCCAATTTCCAGGACCAGGCGGCGGTGCTCGCCGAACACCGGCGTACGCACAGCGGCCTGACCACCGTACTGGCCACAACCCAGGAGGTCTATAATGAATTCAGCAGTGGCCGGCCAGATGCCGCCGCCCTGCGCAATTTTGGCCGCATGCTCTTTGAGCGGTCCGCCAACCTGAAATACCTGCTGCTTTTTGGCGATGGCAGTTTTGATCATCGTAACCTCCTGGAACTGGGGACGAATTTCATTCCCGCCTACGAGCACGACGGCCGCCTCACCGAAGTAGGCAGTTTCCCCGCCGACGATTTCTACGGCATTTTCGGGCAGGCCAGCTCCGTACAGCCGCTGGAGCCGGACATTAACGTAGCCGTTGGCCGGCTGCCCGTGAAAACCGCCGATGAGGCAACGCAGGTCGTCCGGAAGCTTATCCGCTACGATACGGAACCCAACACCCTGGGAGACTGGCGAACCCGGATGGTATTCGTCGGTGACGATGAAGACGGCAACCAGCACAGCCGTGATGTGAACCGCGTAGCCAACTCCGTCGCCGCCCTGAAGCCGGACCTCAATTTCGATAAACTCTACTTTGATCTTTTCCCCCAACAAAGCCTCTCCGCCGGAGACCGGTACCCGGCAATTACCGAAGGACTTGACCGGGCCATCTTCCGCGGGGCGCTGGCCGTCACCTACCTCGGCCACGGAGGCCCGCGGGGCTGGGCCCAGGAAAGGGTTCTGACCATCCCCCAGATTCGCAACTGGAACCGGCCGCCGGATGCCGTCGACCCCATCCAGCCACCAATCTTCATTACCGCCACCTGCACGTTCTCAAATTATGATGACGCCTCCTTCGTCTCCGCCGGAGAAGAAGCACTGCTGACCCCCAATGGTGGCGTTGCGGCATTGCTGACCACCACCCGTCCGGTTTTCGCTACGCGAAACTTTGAACTTACGGATGCCACCGCCCGGGCCATGCTGGCCCGCCCCAACGGACAGTGGCGGACCCTGGGTGATATTATCCGGACGGCAAAAAACGAAGAGACAAGCCCCAGTGCCTCTGGTATTCTGACGAGTAGTACGGAGAATGCCCGTAAATTCACCCTGCTCGGAGATCCGGCCACGATAATTGCGCTCCCGGAACACGCCGTAAGGACAACAATGATTGATGATCAGCCCGTAAGCACTGAACGACAGGATACCGTCCGGGCCCTGCAAAAGATGAAAATCAGCGGAGAGGTAACGGACCAAAACGGCCAACTGCTCCAAAATTTTAACGGCCTCGTTTTTCCGACCATTTACGACAAGCCCCAAACCGTAACCACCCTGCAGCAGGACCAACCGAACGTCCCCCCCCTGGAGGTTTCCGTACAGCGCAACATTGTCTTCCGGGGAAAAGCGACCGTCACCAACGGCAAATTCTCCTTTGAATTCGTGGTACCACGGGACATTAATTACGCCTTTGGTCCCGGCAAAATCAGTTATTACGCTTCCGATAAAGCCCAGTTTACCGATGCGGCCGGATTTTACGACAAGCTGATCATTGGCGGCACCAGCACGGACGTAATCACGGATGATCAAGGACCGCAGGTGGAAGTTTTCATGGATTCCGAAGACTTCATCTCGGGCAGCCAAACTGACGAAGACCCCTTACTACTCGTCAGCCTCACGGATGACCTGGGCATTAACGTTACGGGCAATAGCATCGGACATGACCTGGAAGCCGTGCTGGACGAAGACACCCGGAACAGCATCATCCTCAATGACTACTACGAAGCCGAGGCGGACGACTTCCGGAAAGGCAAGGTTCGTTATCCCCTGTTCGATTTGGCCCCCGGGCTGCATACGGTTACGGTACGGGCCTGGGACGTGGCCAACAACAGTGCGCAGGGTAAGACGGAATTCATCGTAGCGGCAAACGGAGCGGACGGATTGAGCAGGGTCCTGAATTACCCCAATCCTTTTACGGACCGGACTTGCTTTCAGTTCGACCATACCCTCGTCGGGCAAGAAGTAGAAGCCATTGTTCAAATCTATACCGTAAACGGCCGACTGGTAAAAACGCTGACCCACCCCTACCCTTTCAGCGACGGTACGGTGCGGCAGGACGACTGCATTGAATGGGATGGACTGGACGATTACGGTGACCAGCTGGCACGTGGCGTTTACCTGTATCAGATCCGCCTGCGGGGCAGCGAGGGTACGATAGTAGACAGTGACCTGGAGAAGCTGGTGATTTTGAAGTAAAGAGTAATTGCCGGTTTTGGTTTGCCAGGGCTTAGTTTTGCTCCGCGACAACGTAGAAATTATGCCCAGATTCTTTTTCCTGCTCCTGGTCACCGCCCTGCTCACGGCTTGCGGCGGCGACACTTCCGCCCCTGACACCCCTGTCTCCACGGAGGCAACCGCGCCAGCTGCTGCGCCCGGCGAAACGTTGATTTCTCCCCCACCGCCCGTTTGTGTGTACCTGACGGAAGCAACGGTGCTTTCCTATTTTGAGGCCAAGGTGCAACTACCGATGCCTGGCCGGCGGTCTGCCGCTGAATTTGCCAGTTGTCAGTACGACCTGGAGGCACCGGGCTGGAGTGCGGCCCTCATTATTGAAATGCCGGAACAGGGCCCAAAGCAGCAAGCGATTATTGATGAGGTAGCCGGGGCAAAAGAACCCTACAGGGTGGCCTTCAGCCAGGCTGTCGGTCGGTTTCAGAATGAAGGACGGATTTTGTCCGTTTCCGGAAGCAAACACTTCCGGGTGAAGTTTTCGGCCTTGCCGAAGGCTGGATTTGCGGCCCCGTTCTCGGAAGAAGAACGGCGGGGCTTACTCGAAAAAATAGCAGCCGGAGTCCTGGCCATTTAACCGGGCAACAAACAAAATTCTATCTTCGCCCTATGGATAACCTTATCGTTCACAACCTGATCGTCCACGAACTGAAGAAGCAACCGGAAAGTGCCGAAACGGAGTTGCTGCTGAGTAAAGCCCCTCTGCCCATCACGGAACATTCCATTGAGTTGATTGGGCGCTTAGACCAAATTTTTGAGCGCAAAAATGATCTGCTTCAGGGGTTCCTGGCGGCACCCGACGAAAGTCTTTTCCCCGCTTATTACCAGAGTTGGTTAATGGAAGGACGTGACCGGAGTAATTTCATCAGTTTCTCCAATGAAACCATGAAGGTCCTGCAACAGAGCCTCAACGGGGTTATCGGCGCGAAGGGAGGCTACCTCCTTTACGCCGACTATACGATGGAAGAGCAACGGATGCTCGGTATCTTTTTAATCCGGGATAAGCCGGGAATGATTTTCGTGAATGACGAAGCCGACGAAGCCCTGAAACTGACCACCACCCAATACCTGGATGTAGACCATATGGCCATGGCTGTCCGCCTGCTGGCCGGTACCGGAAGGAATGTACAGTTAATCCGTCACGCCCGCACCCAAAGCAGCATCAGCCAGTACTTCACGGAGTGGGTCGGGCTAGACCGCCCCGAAACCAGTGCTGAATTGACCCAAACCTTCCTGGAACTGGTCGAAGAGTTACCCATCCCGAAAGATCGGGACAATGGTTTTGCCATGAACGAGGGCGATTTTGAGAAAGCGCTGGTGAAATACGCCGCCAAGCAACCGCAGCAAACCATCCGGGCCAAAGATTTTGATGAGTTCTTTTACGGCAACGAAAAACCCCTCCAGGAAATGCTGGAACAAGGCGACGGGGTACTGGATGAAGGGTTTCGGGTGGATAAACGCAGCCTGCGCCAGCGCTTTTACCTCAAGGCAGGTTTCGGCGGCATGAGCATTACCTGCACTAAAGATCACTTTCGGGCCGGGCAAATTGAGATTGACGAGACGACCGGAAAAATAACGATCAACAACCAGGAGCTGGCCAGTCTGCTGCTTGATCAGCAAGGAGAATAACGAACAAGACCCATCCTCCGCTCTGTTATAGTAACAAATCAAAAAAACCAGCTACTATGGCAGACGCCTCTCCAACCCTTGACCAAGTTATCAATAACGGAAAATCCGCAGCCGTGGAAACGGCTAAAGAACTGGTAAACGTCAACCTGGACGCTAAGCGCCAGGAGGCCGATAAAATCATCCGCCGGTACGCTCTTTTCTGTTCCGCCACGGGCTTCATTCCCGTAGTGGGCGTAGACGTGGTGGCGGTTACGGCCCTGCAGACCCAGATGATCCGCGAGCTGGCGGATGTTTACGAATTTGAAGTTGATGATCAGCTCGTCCGTATGGCCATCAACAACGGTGTCACGGCCATCGGTGGCCGCCTCCTGACGGAGCTGGCGGGCGTACTGGCCACTTCCTTCTCTCCCCTGAAGATGTTCCTGAACGGCGCTACACAAGCGGCAGTTTCCGGATTTCTCACCCTGGAAATCGGCAACATCTATCAACACAAAATGGAACTAGGGGAAAACCCCACGGACATCAGCGTGATGGACATCGTCAACCACATCATCAGTCAGGTACAGGAAGGCAAGTGGGACCCGCAAAAACTCAGTCTCACCAGCCAAATCGGTTCTTTCATGAACAATGGTAAAAACTAACCAAGCCAGCCTTGTAATTTTTCCCGGCTCCGGCTGGCGAAAAATTGACGAGTGACAATGGTAGAAGTCCGGTCTGCGCTGCAGGCCGGGCTTTATTATTTGGGCCGCACTTCCCGCATTAATCCTTCCTGCACTACGGAAGCAACGAGCTTTCCTTCCGTATTCCAGATGTGCCCGCGGGTGAACCCGCGCGCACCACTGGCCGAAGGGCTGTCAATACTGTACAACAGCCATTCATCGGCCCGGAAGGGCCGGTGGAACCACATGGCGTGATCCAGGCTGGCAATCTGAAGGTTGCGATGATCGATGGCCTTGCCGTGCGGGAACAGCGCCGTGGTCAGCAGATTGTAATCACTGGCGTAGGCCAGCACGAGGTCGTTCTGCCGACGGTCTTCCGGCATTTCCCCCTTGGTTTTCAGCCAGACGTTTCTGATGGGCTCGTAGACCTCGCTGGCAAAAGGGTTAAGAAACTCTACGGGCCGGAATTCAATGGGCCGTTCTATGCTCAGGATTTTTTGGATATTTTTGGGCAGCTGGTCCCCGAACTGCCTGGCCATTCCATCATAGCTCACCAACTCATCGTAGTTCAGCACCTTGGGCATTTCCACCTGATGGTCAAAGCCCTCCTGGTCGAGTTGAAAGCTGGCCGTCAGGTGAAAAATGGCGTGTCCTTTCTGGATGGCTTTAACCGCCCGCGTCGTGAAGCTCCCGCCATCCCGAATCCGGTCTACCTGAAAAATGATGGGGATGTCCAAATCCCCCGGCAACACAAAGTAGCCGTGAAAGCTGTGCACGAAACGGTCTTCCGGCACCGTACGCATGGCGGCGCTGAGGGCCTGCGCCATTACCTGTCCGCCGAAAACCCGGGCCGAGCCCACCGTTTTGGACTCCCCCCGGAAGAGATTGACTTCCAGTCGTTCAAGATCAAGGAGGTTGAGGAGTTCAGAAATATGCTTCAAGAAATTGGTAGTTTAATTGGTCAGCGTCTGCTTAGATAAAAAAACGGCGTTGTTGGATAAACCGCTAGAAAGAGCGGGGGTTGCATCAGGGCCGCAAAAACAAGCCGGATGCTCCCAGGAAACCAAGGCACGAATACGGTGGCTCGCGGTGAGTGGGGTTAACGGACAATCAGTTATGCCCAGGGGTCTCCGTACGATTTACGGTTTACCCCGCTTCCCCAACGACCCTGTGGCTCCGGAAACTTTTTTTGCACCTGCGTCCGCGCCCGAAAATAAAATGCCCCCTTGTCCATAAGACAAGGGGGCATCAGCAGGCTATTTACTGCTGTCCGGGCTTAGAAGCGTACGATTTCCGTCATGCGCGCCTGCGGTCCCTGCGCGCGGGTCATGTCGCGAATCAGTTCGTAGTACTTGAAATTTTCCTCTCCGAGTTGTTCTTTGACGAGGGCATTGCCGAAACCTTCTGCCGCTTCTTCTCCGAGCAAATCTTCGATCAGCTGCTGCAGTGGCGGTTTAATTTTCGGGTAGTGCCCGACGCTTACTTCGTCGGGGTCGAGGGAGGCCAGGCGGGAGGCACAGGCAATTGCCTCGTCGAGGCCCGCCAGCTTATCCACCAGCCCCAGTTCGAGCGCCCGCCGCCCGGAATAAACCCGGCCCTGGGCAATTTCGCGCACCGTTTCGAGGGGCAGGTCACGGCCTGCGGCCACGCGCTCCAGGAAGGTAGCGTAGATGGCCTCCGTACGGGCGGTCATTACCATTTTTTCTTCTTCGCCCATGGAACGGAAGGGGCTGAACGAATTGGCGTGGGGCGTCACATTTACCGTATCGAAGTTGATGCCCAGCTTATCGTTGAACATTTCCTCCATGATGGGGAACATACTGAATACACCGATGGAGCCGGTGATGGTGGATGGCTCGGCGAAGATCGAGTCGGCCCCCGCAGCAATGTAGTAACCGCCGCTGGCGGCTACGCTGCCCATGCTCACGACGAAGGGTTTGCCGGCTTCTTTGAGTTTCTCGGCAGCGTACCAGATGTTTTCGGAACTGCTGGCACTGCCACCACCACTATTTACGCGCAGCACTACGGCCTTGACGTCGTCATCGTGCAGCAGGCGATCCAGTTCCTTAACGTACTTCTTATCACCGATACTGCCGTTAGGGGCTTTACCGTCAACGATGGTTCCTTCGGCCACCAGGACGGCAACCTCCTGGTTTCCGCGCCCTTTGAGTTTATTCATCCGGGCGGAGAAATAATCGGTAGCCGTAATGGTCTTGAGTTTATCATCAGCATCGAAGCCGACCAGCTCGTGCAGGCGGGCTTCCACCTCGGAGGTACGCTTGATGCCGTCGATCAGGCCGCCGCTGACGGCCTCTTCCCCTTTCCAGCCCGCCAGGTTACCGGCGCGGGAGCGAACGTCTGCGGGGGACAGCTCCCGTGCCGCAGCAATGTCATTGACCAGGAAGGTGAACATATCGCCCAGGTATTCCCGGGTTTGTTGTTTGCTTTCCGGGCTCATGCTTTGCCGGCGGAAGGGCTCCGTCGCGCTCTTGAATTTTCCGGCGTAGAAAATTTCCATGCGGACGCCGATCTTATCCATCAAGTTTTTGTAGAAAGGGATTTCTGCGCCAAAGCCACGAAAATCGACTACACCAAGCGGGCCGACGTAGATTTCGTCGCCCGCCGTGGCCAGGTAGTAGGCCGTCTGGTCGTAAAACGGCGCGTAGCTTACGACGAACTTACCGTTTTCACGGAAATCGAGCAACGCTTCGCGAATCAGGCGCAGCTTGGTGAAG
>JAUIIF010000171.1 GCA_030431945.1 Bacteroidia bacterium
ACTGCAACGATTCCTGCAGATAGCCGAAATACCAGCGCACGTAGGCCTCAAAGACGTCCACCCCGGCAGCCTCGAAGGCTGCGTAGTCCCAGTTGGCCCATTCCGGTGGTTCACGGCGGTCACGGGTAGCCGCTTCGTTCAGTAGTTTTTCGACGGTCTGGGCAGGACCGTCCAGCAAAGCCTGGTTTACTTCTTCAAGGGTAGCGCCAAAGCCGGCGCGACGAAAAAGATGTTGGACCCTGCCTGTGTCCCAGGGTTGTTCGGCGGAGGGTACGTACGGCTCCAGACCGAGAATGGCACAGTTCATGAAATGGAAGGAATTTGGGTTGGGGTACGATAGTTCGCTCGTGAAGTTAAGGGGAAATATGCCGGAATCCGCCCTGTCGGATTCTTTTAACGGTTATTTTTTAGTGCGCCGGAAACTGTAACCATCCCTCATCACCTGTTTTCGAAGCGTCCGGCAACTTAAACAGAATACCTGCCGTTGCTTTTACATGCCACGTAAAGGACGAAATTACAGCAGGATAAAGGAGGGCCCTTTCGGGAGCTGCGAAATGTGCGGGCGGGAAAAACACCTTACGGAGCACCACCTGATTCCCCGGGCCGTGCACCGGAAAAAGTTTTTCCTGAAAAAATATTCGCGGGAAGAAATGATTCACCGCCGGATCAGCATCTGCCGGGCTTGCCACAAGGGCATCCATCGCCTGATCCCGGATGAAAAAGAACTGGCCCGCTGTTTCAATACGCTGGAATTATTACTTGCTGACGAACGAATCAAACGTCATGTGGAATGGGTGAGTAAGCAGCGCTAATGGCAATTGAGCACAGGGCGCGGACGCAGGTGCAGAATAAGGTAGCTGAAGCACACTGCTAGACAAATACTCCCTCTCGGCGGACGAATCAGGCCGCTACGCGTCCGCTTCGGCCGACGAGCGCTCGCACTTGTCCAGCAGTGTCCTACCGGAAGCGCAGACAAACGGGTCGTTTTTGGCAGGGATATAAAAAAGGCAAGCTAGTAGAACCAGCTTGCCCGAACATTAACCAAAAACCCAGCAAAAGACATGACCTTAGGTTTTGAGCATACCGTTTCATCTGGTGAAACGCTCGCAACTATGATGGTAAGTCACTCGAAGGGCAGTATGCTGAAATGAGCAGCTGCCTCGGTTTCACCGGACTGGCACGTTCATTTTAGCAGGGGGTAGTGCTCCTCAATTAAAAAGAGCGGAATTCTTAACGTGGCTTCTCTCAGCCTTATTTACGTAAATAGAAGGCAAGCCGGATTCAGGTTGTTCAGTAAAAAGGAGAGTTTTTTCTTCTTCGCCAGGAGCCGACAACAAGTTGCTGTTGAGAAAACAAACAACCGGTTACTTCGGGCCGTACTATTAGCAGGTCTTCAATTTTGCTGACCAGATATTAACCAAACAACCATGTCCGATTACAATAAAACCAAAGCTAAAATCGTCGCCCACCTCCTGGAGGAAAAAGAAGCCTCTTACAAAAACATGATGGCCATGCAGTCCTCTGAGATGGACGCCGCAGAACAGAATAATGAGGCCGAAGACAATATGTTTGACGAGGGAAAAACCGGCCAGGTACTCAACCGGGTAGAAGCCCGGTCTTCCGTAGTGGAAGCACTGCAACGGGACATTGACATTCTGAGTGGAATCGAATCCATCGAGCCTACGGCTGAAATCCAGCTGGGAGATGTAATTGAAACCGATAAAGGACACTTTTTTGTGGCGGTAGCCGCGGATCAATTTACCGTCGATGGAACCACGTATCGCGGGATTTCAGTAGAAAGTCCGTTGTACCTGTCGCTAAGAGGCAAGAAAAATGGCGATGTGGTGGAAGTTAACGGAAACAGCTTCACCCTGATAAATAGTTACTAAGCCACCCAAAAAAGCCCCACCGGAACCATAATCCGGGGGGGCTACATCATAATCTCACGAAAAAATCTTTACTAGAAACTTGCCCGGGTAGTGATTCGGGACTATCTTCGAAATATCTTTAGTGCTTTTTGTTTTGATCCCATGAATGTATTACAGCCGGTCCCTATTTGGGCCGGCTTTTTTTGTGGGTGTTCTCAAAGCGTGTGAGTGTGTAGCTAAAAGGGTCGCCGTCCCAATTCAAATATCGGGACGACGCCACTTACAAATCATAATCCCATGAACATATTTCTTGCCGGTGTCAGGGTCATTTACCCCTTCCGACAATACAAATATGCAACCAGAGAATAGCCAGAACAAGAACAGTTTTACTTATTAGTGAATAATCACCACCATCAATAAACACCCAAAAACCTGTCCTACAGTTACTTACATTATATAATTGTGAATTAAAATAACAATTTCCCGAGCCTTGTCCCCCGTTTTTGGCGGAAAAGGACACTAAAAATTCAACTTTCAAAGTCCTATGGAGCTCGCTTTGGCCCAGAAAATTGTTGACGAATGGATTACGACCATCGGGGTACGCTACTACGGAGAGCTGACCAACACGGCTATTCTGATGGAGGAAACCGGGGAAGTCGCCCGTTTGATGGCGCGCCTCTACGGAGAGCAGTCCTTCAAAAATCCGGCAGATGAGAACACGGCCCATGATCAGCTGGCTGATGAGTTCGCAGATGTATTATTTGTCCTTATTTGCCTGGCGAACCAAACGGGGGTTGACCTGACGGACGCACTGCGCCGTAACCTGGAAAAGAAAACCAAACGTGATACCCAACGGCATCGTGATAATCCGAAACTGAAGTAGGTCCGTCCAGCCATTGCTTTTCTCCGCTCAGCCCGGCACCTGCGGCCGCGCCACCGATCGGGTAAGTCACCATTGCCCGACTACTACCAGAGGGTAAGCCTTCCTCGGACAACGGCTTCAGTGCATGACTGTTGGTGCCGCTCGTTGTACACGTCCAGTGGTTTTATCCATCTCCTCTTTCAATCTATTTAGCTAACTTGGTCCCACCATGCGGGAAACCGAATTCATCAAGAAAAACAGCGAGAAATGGCGGCGCTACGAGCGCGCGCTGGAACGGGATGAGCAGAACCCCGAGCTGCTGAAGCAGCTTTACATCCATACGACGGATGATCTTTCCTACTCGCGCACTTTCTACCCCAATCGTTCCGTCAGGGTATACCTGAACAGCCTGGCACAGCGGACTTTCCTCCAGATTTACCGGGGGCGGAAAGGGGAAACCGGACGTTTTTTTACTTTCTGGACGGATGAACTGCCCCGCGTGGTCTTCGCGCAACGCCGTCCGCTGACGATTGCCCTGGTTACCTTCCTGCTCGCCATGCTGATCGGGATCATCAGCTACCGTATTGACCCCGCTTTTGCCGAGACCATCCTTGGTGAGGTGTACGTCGACATGACGCAGGAGAACATTGACAATGGCGACCCGATGGCGGTTTACAAGCAAATGTCTCCGTTCTCGATGTCACTGCGCATCACCCTGAATAATATTTTTGTCGCCTTACTCACTTTTGTATCCGGCGCCTTTTTTGCCGTCGGCTCCATCGTACAGCTTATTCGCAACGGGGTGATGGTGGGGGTATTCCAGTACTTCTTTGTAGACAAAGGGGTGTTCCAGGAAAGCTTCTTAACCATTTGGATACACGGCGCGCTGGAGATCAGCAGCATTGTGCTGGCGGGGGGCGCCGGCCTGGCGATGGGCAAGGGGCTGTTGTTTCCCGGTACGCTTTCGCGCTTTGAGGCGTTTAAACTATCTGCCCGGGACGGACTGAAGATCATGCTCGGGCTGATCCCGCTCTTCATTATCGCCGGCTTTCTGGAGGGGTACCTGACCCGGCATACTGAGCTGCCGGATGCCGTGCGGGGCCTGTTCATTATTCTTTGCTTCGCCTTCATCATTTGGTACTACGTCATTTACCCGCGCCGCGTAGCTGCGCGGCCCGCTTTGCCGGATGCTGCAGCCTACCGGTCTGCTCCCCGCGCGGAAGAAGGCCCGCTCAATTTGCGCCGCATCAGCGGCGCCGGGGAGAACCTGCTGGGTACATTTTCCGTCCTGCGCCGTGCCGTCCAGCCCCTCTTCGGTTCCCTGGCGCTCCTTACGGCTGGGATGACCCTCTGCGCGTTCTTTTTTTACAACTCAGCGGCCAGCACCCGCTATCTTTTTGACGGGTCCTTCCTCGGTGATTTCTACAATGCCCATGAGCTGGCGACCACTTTTTCCAGAAACCGCGGGCCACTTTATCTCCTGCTCGTCGCCGCCGGTTTTTACGGCATGCTTCGCCTGGCTTTTACCCTCTTCTGGAAGGCCGTTGCTATAGAAGTGCTACCGGCTACCTGGCGGTCAGAAGCATTCCTGTACCTAATTTGCCTGGCCATTGCCCTGGGCTTTGCCTTCAGTGCCACTATTACCGGCCTTTTCGTTTTCCTTACCCTCCCGTTCCTGCTCACCTTTGCGTACGCCGGTTACGCCGGTAAAGCCACCTTCCGGGAGACCTTCGGCTTTGTCTACACCAACCTGGTCACGAGCTACAGTAATTTTATCCTCATCCTCATCATGGCCCTTCCCGTTATGTGGCTGCTGGATACGACTATTGGCGGACTGGTTTTTGCCTTCCTCGACTGGGTGTTCTATGCCGACGCCATCACGATCGACAACGTTAACGTTATCCTCCAGGCCCTGTCCTACTGGTTCCTCTTCGGCCTGCTGATGGTGATCTGGTCCGTCTCTTTTGCCTTCAATTTTTACACCCTGCGCGAAATCGAACGCGCCCACGGCCTCCTGGAAGATATTGCCGAGTTTGGCGGTAAACGGCGGATCAGGGGACTCGAGATGGAGTAAGGGCTGTTGTGCTGAATGGCGCGTCGTAGCGGAGCAGTAGCGATGGTGTTTATCCGGTCCATTACCCGCATTACGGCAATTATACCGATTAAACCATTAATGCGCCTCCAGCCAGTTTTCTCCCTTCCCCGTCTCCACCACGATCGGCACCGCTAAATCCGGAATGGCTTCCCGCATCAGCTCCTCGATGAGGGGTACGACGCGGTCCACTTCATCCTTTGGTGTATCGAAGACCAGTTCGTCGTGTACCTGCATGATCATTTTGGTCCGGAAGTCACCTTCCCGCAGGGCTTTATCGATGCGAATCATGGCGACCTTGATCATGTCCGCCGCAGTGCCCTGAATGGGGGTATTCATGGCCATGCGTTCGGCGATGGAACGGGCCAGACCGCTCTTGGAGTTGATGTCGCGCAGGCCGCGTTTACGGCCCAGAAGGGTCATGGCGTAGCCTTCTTCTTTTGCCGTTTCCACACTGGTGGCCATAAAGGCTTTCAGTCCGGGGAAGCGCTCGTAGTAGTTTTTAATCAGCTCCGAAGCTTCCTTACGGCTGATTTCCAACTGCTGCATCAGGCGCGTGGCGCCAGCGCCGTAGAGGATGGCGAAGTTGATGGTCTTGGCCTGGTTCCGCTGGTCCCGCGTCACTTCTTCGAAGGGGACGTTGAAAACCAGGGCGGCCGTGGCGGTGTGGATGTCGCGGCCTTCCTTAAAGGCGGCAACCATGTTTTCGTCTCCGCTCAATGCAGCGACCAGGCGCAGCTCGATCTGACTGTAATCCGACGCCAGTAACAGGTGATTTTCATCCCGCGGGATGAAGGCCTTGCGGATCTCTGCACCTTGTGGTGTCCGCACCGGAATGTTCTGCAGGTTGGGGTTGGCGCTGGAGAGGCGGCCGGTGGCCGCTACGGTCTGGTTGAAGCTGGAGTGTACCCGGTGCGTCTCTTTATTGACCAGACTCGGCAGGGCATCCACGTACGTACTCAGCAGCTTAGTCAGGCTCCGGTAGCGGAGAATTTTGCTGACGATGGGCGCTTCGCCGGCGAGCTCCAGGAGGGTGGACTCATCGGTTTTAAACTGGCCCGTAGCGGTCTTCTTACCTGTGTAGGGCAGCTCCATGCGGCCGAACAGGATTTCTCCGATCTGTTTCGGCGAGCCAATGTTGAAGGGGGAGCCGGCCTCCGTATAAATTTCCTGCTGAAGGCTCTCGATCTCCTTGCTCAGCACCCGGCTGTAGTTTTCCAGGAAGGGCACGTCCAGATTGACACCGGCCAGCTCGATGTTTTTCAACACCGGAATCAGGGGAGCCTCGATGGTTTCGTACAGTTCCACCAGCCCTTCTTCCTCGAGTTCGGGCCAGAGGGCGTGGTACAGCCGCAGGGTGATGTCAGCGTCTTCGCAGGCGTAGTCAATGACTTTATCAACGGGCACCTGGCGCATCGTCAGTTGCTTTTTGCCCTTGCCGATCAGGCTTTCGATCGGGATGGGCTTATAGTTCAGGTACTCCTCGCTCAGCAGGTCCATTTTGTGGCGCTTGTCCGGGTGCAGCAGGTAGTGCATCACCATCGTATCGAGCAGGCGACCGTTTACGGGAGCCCCGTACCGCTCCAGCATCGTCAGGTCGTACTTAATGTTCTGGCCCACTTTTGCCGTTGCGGGGTTGGCCAGCAGCGGGGCAAACTCGGCGACGATGGCTTCGGCTGCGGCCCGCTCGGCGGGCACGGGTACGTAGTAGCCTTCCCCGGCTTTCCAGCTGAAGGAGAGGCCGACGAGTTCGGCGGAGGTGGCGTCAACGCTCGTCGTTTCGGTGTCGAAAGCGTACAAGGTTTGCGTGGCGAGCTGGGCGATGAGGGCCGCGCGTTCTGCTGGTGTTTCCGCTTTGTGGTAAGCCTGCTCGGTGTTGGAGATGTTGTTGTCGGCAATGGCGTGGGCCGCCGGGGCGGCGTAGCGGCCACCGGAGCTTTTGGGGGGCGCGGACGCGGGTGCCGGGGAAGTTGCCGGAGCAAAGAGGTTCCCCTGAGCACCGGCCTGGGGCAGTTCTTCTGCGGGTGTTCCCAGGATTTCGTTGGCGAGGCTGCGGAATTCCAGGTCGCGGAAAATATCGGTCAGGTGCTCCCGGTCAAAGTTCTCAATCTTGTAAGCCTCGGCGTGGAATTGCACCCCCGGCACATCAATGACGATTGTCGCCAGCTCCTTACTTTGCAGCGCCTGTTCGCGGAACTCCCGCAGGCGTTCCTGGTTTTTACCTTTGATTTTATCGGTATTGTCCAGCAGGTTTTCGATGCTGCCGAACTCCCTGATCATTTTTTCGGCCGTTTTGGGGCCGATGCCGGGCACGCCCGGGATGTTGTCCACTTTATCCCCCATCAGGCCCAGCATATCGATGACCTGTTCGGGACGCTCAATGCCCCATTTTTTCTGGATTTCGGCGACGCCCAGAATATCAATGCCGTTCCCCATCCGGCTCGGCTTGTACATGTAGATGTTTTCTTCGACGAGCTGCCCGTAGTCTTTGTCCGGCGTCACCATGTACACCTCGTAGCCTTCGCCCGCGGCTTGTTTGGCCAGGGTACCGATAACGTCGTCCGCCTCGTAATTGTCAATTACGATGATCGGAATGTTGAAGCCCTGGAGGATCTGGTGGATGTAGGGGAAAGCCACCGAGATGTCTTCCGGTTGCTCTTCCCGGTTGGCTTTGTAGTCAGCCGCAATTTCATTGCGGAAGGTTGGTCCACTGGGGTCAAAGACTACCGCCAGGTGGGTGGGGTGCTGCTTTTTCATCAGGTCCCACAGCGTCCGGGTAAAGCCCATCATAGCCGAAGTGTTGATCCCCTTGGAGTTGATCAGCGGGCGGTTGATGAAGGCGAAATGGGAACGGTACACCAGGGCGTGACCGTCGAGCAGGAAGAGTTTTTTGGTTGGCGTATCTGGCATGGGGCTAAGGTAGGGAATTAGCCGGTTCCGGGGCCGGAGGCCCGGCACCTTGTTGCAAAACTACCTTTGCACCTGCGGTCGCGCCCAAATGGTCTTCTGAGCGGGTACGCAATTCCTTTACGAAGAAGCCATTTTCTCCACGGAAGTTATGGTAACTAGCAAAGGCTAAAATTTACTTTGATGCAGCTTACCACCGCGGGCTACCGCATTGTTCCCACCTTACTGCCAGGCAGCAGTGTCGACCGATTACTGCAGCTTATTCAGTCCAATTCCTATAACCATGGCTTTGGCATCCGGGAATTCCTCCCCCATAATCCTGTCGTAGCAGAACTGTTACGTACGAATCCTGACCTGAAGCAACTGCTGCACTGGGGGTACCGATCAATCGCCAGAAGGTGAAATTCGTCGGCCGAGGCGGCCGCGCAGTGCCCTGGCTCGGCCGCCGAATGGTGATTTTGCTCCCGCTCCCTCGGCGGACGAACCAGCTCGTTCCTCGCGTTTCGGCCGGCGAGGGAGCTTCCGATTATCCGACGATACTACTGAAGAGAACGGAGCATTGCGGGTAGTTCCGGGCGCCCATCAACAGGGCGTCATCCGAACGGATACAGTAGCAATGGCCAGAGCGAATGACCAGTCGGTTTTGT
>JAUIIF010000172.1 GCA_030431945.1 Bacteroidia bacterium
TAACACCGTAGATCAATTGCTGCAGGGGCGTGCTGCCGGCGTTCTGGTGACCTCGAGCAGCGGAGCACCGGGAGACCAGGCCAGTATCCGGATACGCGGTAACAACTCCCTGTCGGCCAATAATGCCCCTTTATACGTAGTGGACGGTATCCCGATTGCCGGAGTGCCGAACTTCAACCCGCAGGATATTGCCAACCTGGAAGTGCTGAAAGATGCTTCCGCTACGGCCATTTATGGTTCCCGCGGTGCTAACGGGGTGATCCTGGTCACCACCAAACGCGGTAAGGATGGAAAAACAAAAATTTCTCTGGACGCCAACACCACTACCTCCACGGTACTCACGAACATTGAGATGCTGAACGGACAGCAGTATGCGGAGTTCCGGAATGAAGCCCGGCGTGACCTTAACCTTTCCGAACCTTTTCCCGATCCGGCAGCTTTTGCCGGCCAGGGCTTCAACTGGCAGGATGAAATTATCGATAACGGGCAACGGACGAACGTCGGCCTGAACATCACCGGTGGGCAGGACAACATCCGCTTCTTCGTTTCGGGAGATTACCTGCTGGATGAAGGCATCGTGCTGGACTCCAAGTTCAGCCGCACCAACTTCCGCGCCAATGTGGACATTGATGCACTTGATGACCGGGTAACCTTTAAAGTAGGCATGAACGTATCCCACCGGGAAGGACAAAACTCCGTTTCAAACATCGGCGGCTTCCCGAGCGCCCTGGGGCCAATTACCAATGCCCTGCTGGCCGAGCCCCTCGTGCCCAGCCTGGATTACTTTGGGGAGACGGCCGAGAACGAACAGTTTTATAACCCTTATCTGGAAGTAACGGAGAAAGAAGACCGGACTTTCCAGACGAGCTTGCTCAGCAACGTTGAAACAACCGTGCGTATCACTGACCACCTGGAGTACGTCTTTAATGGCGGGATCAACTACCGGCTTAACCAGCGTGACCTGTTTTACCCCTCCTCCGTTGGGCCTGGCATCAACGGTAATGGCAGCGCCACCAACAGTAATGGCCGCAGCTACGACTACATCGTAAGCAACTACCTGACCTACGCTAATGTGTTTGGCGGCGACCACGACTTCAAAGCTACCGCCGGCCTGGAGTACAGTGAGTTTAATAACTACTCCACGAGTGCGAACGTGACCAACTTCGAACTGCAAATTCTGGGCCTGGAAAACCTGGGCATCGGAACCGGCCTGAACAACATTGGTTCCGGGCGCAGCCTCTCCGTCCTGCAGTCGGGCTTCTTACGCCTCAACTACGGCTACCGGGGCAAGTACCTGATTACGGTTACCGGCCGTGCGGATGGTTCTTCCCGCTTTGCGGCCAATGAGAAGTGGGGCTATTTCCCCTCGGCAGCTTTTGGCTGGCGCGTCTCGGAAGAAGACTTTATGAAAGACAACGGAGCGATCTCTAACCTCAAAGTACGTTTCTCCTGGGGCGAAACCGGCACGCAGTCCATTTCCCCCTACCAGTCGCTGGCCCGCTATGGTACCGTACAGTACCCGATTGGCAATACGCCTTCCCTGGGTTTTGTGCCAAACAGTGTGGAAGCGCCTGACCTGCGCTGGGAAACTACCCGCCAGACGAATGTTGGCCTGGACCTCGGCTTATGGAATAACCGCCTGGAGTTCATTGCTGATTACTTTGTGAAAACGACGGTGGACCTGCTGGCTAACATTTCCCTGCCCCCGCAGTCGGGCTTCGGTGGAGCACTGACCAACTTTGGCAGCATTGAAAATAAGGGTATCGAGTTAGGCATCAATGCCTTCGTGGTGGATAAACCGAACTTTAGCTGGAATACCGGCCTGAACTTTACCACTTACGAAACCACGGTCCTGGATTTGGGTGGTGATGGAGAAATCTTCGGCCCCGGCATCGCCGCTAATTTTGGCGGGAATGCCCACATCTACCGCGTCGGGCAGGAATACGGCCTGTTTTACGGGTTGGTAACCGACGGTCTGATTCAGCAGGCTGATCTGGACCGGGCGATGGAGACGGGGACCCCCCTGCCGGCCCTCAACAATGACCGGGGGCTCGGCCACTGGAAATTCCGTGACATCAGCGGACCGAACGGGGAACCGGACGGAGTGATCAACGGCTTGGATCGTCAGGTAATTGGCAGCCCCAATCCGGACTTCATCCTGGGCTGGAACAACGATTTTACCCTGGGTAATTTCAGCCTCAATATTTTCATTCAGGGTACGGTCGGCAACGACGTGCTGAATGCCCTGCACCCCGTCCTCAACTCCGGGTTTAATAATAACGAGTCTTACAAGAATCAAACGGTCGAATGGTGGAACAACCGCTGGACCCCCGAAAACCCTACTAACGATCCACGTTTTCCGTCGATCAACAGCATTTCCTCCCCCGTGGCGGACTTTATGATCGAGGATGGCAGTTACCTCCGGTTGAAGAACCTTTCCCTTCGCTACCGCTTCCCGGTAGCCGGCCAGGTGGTGTCTTCCGTACAACTGTATGCTACGGGAACCAACCTGCTGACGCTGACGGATTATACGGGCTTCGATCCGGAAGTAAGTGCCCTGGGGAACCCGCTCGCTCCTGGGGTCGACCTGGGGGTTTACCCGCGCCAGCGCGCCTTTACTTTTGGCCTCAACGTGGGCTTCTAATCTCCACCGATCCGTGCATATTCCAGCCTGCCTGCGCCGACCATAGCAAGGGGGGACTGGAAGAAAAATTTAAGCAAAATGAAAATCTTACACAAAACTCTTCTGCTTCTTACACTACTGGCTGGCTTTACAGCCTGTGAGAGCCTGGACGAAAAACCCTTTTCCTTCATTGGTGTAGACAACATTTACCAAAACGAGGGAGATGTGGATAAAGCCCTTCTGGGCGTTTACCAAACCTTGTTTTTTCCTGGTGTTTCTGACTTGTGGTATACGCTGTCTACTTCCGGTCCTTCGGAAATGATGACCGTTCGGCTGAAGATGGCGGCCCAGGGGCGCCAGTCTTCCGTGGATTTCAACGATACCAACCCCCACGGTCAGTTCTGGAACCAATTTTACCAGGGCATCAACCGGGCCAATAACGTGCTCAAGTTTACCCCCACTGCCGGCCTGGAGGCCGGCCTGGAGGCGGAAAAAATGGCCGAAGCCCGTTTCCTCCGTGCCTTCTATTACTTCCACCTGGCGCGGATGTTCGGTGGCGTGCCTTTACAACTTGAGGCTACCGAAGAGTTTACGGACGAAGCCGTCAAAAAGCCCCGGTCTACCCTGGAGGAAACTTACGCAGTGATTATCGATGACCTCACTTTTGCCGCAGACAACCTGCCCGCCACCCGCCCGGGGGCGGAATTCGGCCGTGCTTCCGCCGCCACGGCCAATACGCTGCTGGGAAAGGTGTATTTGCAGATGGCCGGGTTGCCACTACAACAAACGGCTCGCTACGCCGACGCCATTTCCACCCTGGAAAAGGTCGTGGGTGTGCACAGCCTGGAAAGCAGCTTTGCTGACGTATTCGCGCTGACCAACGAAGGGAACAATGAAATTATTTTTGCCCGGCCCAATATTGCCAACGTGCAAGGAAGCGGTACCGTGATGACCTTCTTCCAGGGAGCGCCCAATACGCCGTTTGCCTTTCCCTTCGGCCAGTACCAGCTGGCGTTCACCGAACTGTTGTACAATAGCTTTGATACCTTCGACCTGCGACGCGACGTAACGTTCCTATACACGTATAACCACGTCGGAACCGGGGCCGAAATTACTTACAACCCCTCGGGCGCAGCTACCCCCGGCCTCCAGTTCGGTGGCCCGCGGAGCCCTAATGGAATTCCAATCGGAAAATTTAAGGACCCGTCGAACACCCTCAATCCTTTTGGCCACGGCAACGACCTGATCTTCCTGCGTTACGCGGATGTTCTGCTGATGCTGGCTGAAGCAGAAAACGAAACGGGGGACGCCGGCACTGCACTCGGCTACCTGAATGAAGTCCTGAACCGGGCCGGCCTGGAGAACGAAACTACCACGGACCAGGCGGAGCTGCGCGAGATCATTAAACTGGAACGTAAAAAGGAGTTGGCCGGAGAATTTCATGAGTACTTTGACTTGCAGCGCTGGGGCGACCTCGAAGCCTCCATGGCCGTAAATCCTGACGCCGTACTTCTGAACGTAGCCTACAACCCAAAATTGGAACTGTATCCCATTCCACGAGGCGTACTGGAAACAAATCCTAATCTGGTTCAGAACCCCGGCTACTAGTTACCGGAGGGCAAGCTCGCCCGGAGACGTGCCGCGCGGTCCGGTAATATTCGTCGAATGACCGCACCGCAGCCCGAAACCGAACCAGGCACTGCACGGTCAACCCCGACCGACGAGTATTACCTACTTGCCAGTGTCCTCTAGTTGCCCGAGGCCCGCCAGCGGCGGGCGTAGAATAATTGTATGATCGACTTATTTTAGCCAGGGGCGGAGAGGGTACCATCTCCGCCCCTTCTTTACCCGATTACCATGAAATTACCCTGGCTTTTTTCCCTGCTGCTCAGTCTTTTTCTCTGCACCTGCGGCCGCGCCCCCGAACCCTCAGCGGAAAAACCCCCGAACCTGCTCATCGTCTTGTCCGACCAGCACAGCTACGATATGCTCGGCTGCTATGGCAACGAACAGATCATAACCCCGAACCTGGACCGGTTTGCGGCGCAGGGCATTCGCTTTACCCACGCCTTTACCAACCAACCCGTGTGTACGCCTTACCGCGGTATGATCATGAGCGGAATGCACCCGCTGAAAAACGGGGCATTCATCAATGACGCTCCCTTACTGCCCAATAAAACCAAGCTGCTGGCCGAAGTGCTGAAGGAGAAGGGGTACCAAACGGCCTACATTGGTAAATGGCACCTGCTGGGGGGCGAGCGGAACCGCCCCGTGCCGCGGGGAGAGCTGCGGTACGGCTTCGACCACGTAGTTACCAACAACTGTCACGTGGACTTTCGCCCGGGAAAAGCCTTTTTCTGGAACGAAAACGACGAAAAAGAATACTTCGACAAGTGGGAAGTATACGGGCAAACGGATCAGGCCCTGGCCTACCTCGATACCATCGATACCGGCCAACCTTTTGCCCTCGTCGTCTCGTGGCACCCACCGCATGACTGGGGAAAATTCAAGGGAGAAGACGGTAAAATGCACTACCGGTACGATACGGATACCGCGATGATGGCCCTGTACGAACGGGAGGATATCCAACTCCGCCCCGGCATTGAGCGGACCCCCGACCGGCTGCACATGTACCATGGCTACATGGCTTCCACAACGGGAGTGGACCAGTCATTTGGCCGCCTGATGGATAAACTCCGGGAAAAAGGACTCGAAGAAAATACCCTAACCCTCTTCAGCGCAGACCACGGAGACATGCTGGAAAGCCACCACGCCATCCTGCCCAAGCAATATCCGCATGATTACTCTAACCGGATTCCGTTTATTATCCGCTATCCCGCCAAGTTAGCTCCCGGCCAGACCACCGACTTGCTCTTCGGTGCGCTGGACGTAATGCCAACCGTATTAGGACTGATGGGATTGGAAACAACCCAGGCGTACGACGGGCAGGATCTTTCGGCAGCCATTGAGGCGGGCACGCAGGATGCAGTGGAAGAAGTGCCCATCTGGCTGTACAAGCGCGGGGTGGCTAAAAACCATAACTGGCGCGGGGTCATTACCCGTGACTGGACTTTCTCCATGGGCCGCGGTGCAGACTCGCTGGAAATTACGAATGTGCTGTTTGACCGGAACAAAGACCCTTACCAACTGAACAACTTATTCTACGAACCAGCTTACGCTGAAGTTAAAAAAACGCTCCGGGCAAAGACCTACGCCTGGATGGAGAAATACAATGATCAGTTCTGGGGGCAGGAAGACTTCCTGCGTATTCGTCCGGAAGAAACCTGGATGTACAATTACGAGAAGAGCCCATACGAGTTGTTCGCAGAAAAGTCCGGTCAAATGCAATAACCGCTTATGAAAGGTGCTTTTTTTGTTTTTGCCTCCGTCCTGCTTCTCCATTCAGCGTGTACCCCCGAAGCAGCGCCTGCCAGCCTCCGGGCCGATGCCCGGCCGAACCTGGTCCTCATCGTCGCGGATGATCACGGCAAGGATGCCCTGGGCTGCTACGGGAACCCGGTGATCAAGACCCCTCATCTGGACGCGCTGGCGGCTACCGGCACTCGTTACGACCGGGCTTTCTGTACTACCTCAAGCTGTTCGGCCAGCCGTTCAGTGATCCTGTCCGGATTGCACAATCACCGAAACGGCCAGTTTGGGCATGAGCATGATTTTCATCATTTCCTTTCCTACGATACGGTACAGTCCTTGCCCGTATTGCTGGCGGCAGCAGGGTATCGAACGGGGCACGTCGGTAAGTTTCATCTTGGCCCTGAGCAAGTATATCATTTTCAGGAGCGGTTTGTAGCAGACGCCCGCAGTCCGATGGAGATGGTGGAAGCTACCACCCCTTTACTGGATGGAGCCAGTCCTTTCTTCCTCTACCTGGCCTTCAGCGACCCGCACCGGGATGGTCAATTCCGGCAAGCGCTTCCGCACGCGCCCGACGGCTTTGGTAACCGCCCGGAGAGCTACCCCGGGATCACGGAAGTAATCTACGATCCTGCGGAGGTAATTGTACCTGACTACCTGCCCGAAACCCCGGAAACCCGGGCCGAACTGGCCCAGTATTATCAGTCCGTTTCCCGGCTTGACCAGGGAGTGGGTAAGCTGGTCGCAGCTCTCCGGGCACGGGGAAAACTGGAGAACACCATCATTATCTATATCTCTGATAATGGTGCCGCCTTCCCGGGAGCTAAAACTACCCTGTACGAACCGGGAATGCAGCTGCCCTGCATTGTGAAAAACGTAGGGCAAACGGAGCGCAAGGTGTCGGACCTGATGGTGAGCTGGACGGATGTAGTACCCACTTTCCTCTCCGCTGCCGGAGTCCCGTACGCCCCCGGCTATTTCCACGGAGATGACTTTTTAGCCCGGGATACTACGGTGGAGCAAATGGTTTTCGCCAGCCATACTTTTCACGAAATCACCATGTACTACCCCATGCGGGTGGCCCGTGGAGAACGCTATAAGCTGATCGTTAATTTTGCCGACGGCCTTTCCTACCCCTTTGCCAGTGACCTTTACGAATCCAAAACCTGGCAAAGTGTACTTAATCGCGAACTGGCCACCCTCGGTACCAAACGCATTGATAACTTTCTCCAGCGACCCCGTTTTGAACTGTACGATGTACTCGCGGACCCCGGAGAGACCAATAACCTGGCTGGAAACCCGGCTTACGCCGGTATTCTCGAGGGGCTAATTGGCGAGGTAAGGGAATTTCAACGGCGGGCGGGAGACCCCTGGGTCGTAAAATGGGCTTATGAGTAAACGCTTTTCCCGGACCAGGATTGCTGCTGGGTACCCGGGGAGGCGCAGGCCCTCCGTGGCCTAAAGATTTGGCTGTATCAACCGGAAGGCCGCATTTCTGGGCTCCCGCTGCGGATCATACGCAGGGTTTATTACCGGCCAGTAGCGCTTGTCCACATTTTTCTCCAGCCATAGCATCAGTTTATCGTAGAGTTCGCTGGTCGTTGTGGGGATGGCCTCGGCAAGGTCATGTTGTTCGTAAGGGTCCTGCGCGAGGTCGTAAAGGTGTAGTCGGCCGTGCCAATCATAGATCAGTTTCAGGTTCCCATCCCGGATGGCAGAGTGGGGAGTTAACGGAAAACCATCGTAAGGGCTGTTGTAGATGACATTAAAAGGGTAGTGCCAGTAGCGGGTTGTCTTAGCGTAACTACCCTCCTGGGTGGAATCGAGCAGGGGGAGAAAGCTGCGGCCGTCCAGGCCCTCACGGCGAATGAGGGCTTCCTCATCGTACCCTGCGGCGGCGACGAGGGTGGGGTAGAGGTCAGTGTAGTCCACCGGGGTGTCTATCCAGTGGCCCGGAATGAAATGGTCCTTCCACCAGACAATGAGGGGGACGCGGATACCGCCTTCCGTCAGGCAAGCCTTACCCCCCAGGAAAGGGGTATTGTCCGTGCCATCTCCCTTGGGCGTGATCTTGCGGTCGATGCCCCCGTTATCCGACATAAAAACGAGCAGGGTGTTTTCCGCCAGCCCGGTAGTTTCCAGTTGCTCCAGTATCTGACCAACGGAGCGGTCCAGGCTTTTAATCATGGAGGCATACACCGGATCTTCGTGGCCGTTCCAGCCCCGGGTATCCTTAGCGGCGAAATAAGCGACTTCAGCGGGTACGCCCTGGTAGGGGGAATGGACGGCAAAATGCGAAAGGTAGAGGAAAAAGGGTTCCGTGGGGGTAGCGGCTCGTTTCTCCAGATAGTCGAGGGCCTGGGCGGTA
>JAUIIF010000856.1 GCA_030431945.1 Bacteroidia bacterium
TAACCATTTTTCCGGGCCCGGAACGTCCTTGCAGGACGAGCGGGTTACCGCTGTTGTCCATCCAGTGCTGATTCCAGGTGGAGTCTGCCGGGTGGAAGTAATTGAAGCTGCGGCCCGTAGTGCCGCTGGCACCCCGCCAGTGTTCGGTGAGCAGGCAGCCGTCTTCAAGTTTCGTGATGGTATTATGGCCCAGGATGGTGCCGGAGGTGTCGACAACTTCCCACTCGCCGACCCAGAAGTCAAAGGCCCGGTGCTGGTCGGTGCAACAGGGGCAGGGGGTGGACTGGGCGGCCAGGGTAGTAGCAAAGCAAACGAACAGAAGGAGCAAACGGAAAGGGAGCATCAGGGAACAGTTGGTCCATGGGAAGATAAGGGGAGTAGGGGCGGACTAATCGTCGGTTGCTTGTCTAAACAGGAGGTTTGGTTGGGCGTAAGGCTGTGATAGTGGTTAAGACTCCGGGCTAAAATGCAGTGCTACCTGGGTCGAATTACTGACTGGATCAAAAGACGGTTTCCTGCTTATTAATTATAGCCTGCAACCTACTGGTGGTGCTCTCGCAAGGGATAAGCCTACCCCTCTTCACGGCACTTAGTACAAGGCCTGCACCCTAATCACCCCCCACCAAAACATCCGCGCGCCCTGCCGGGATAACGCCCCGTTCCCGGCCCTGGGCCAGGAAGCCGAGCACGGCGGCCCGGCCCTCCGGGCCGAGGTCCAGCGAATGTTCGTTGACGTAAAGGTCGATGTGCTGGCGGCGAACCGCCGCCTCCATCTCCTGGGCGTGGGCGGCGACGTACGCCGCCGAGGCTTCCGGATGATCGAAGGCGTACTGCACGGAGCGGGCGAGAACGCGGTCGAACGTCCGCTGCAGGGCCTCCGGCAGGGTGCGTTTGATCACGATTCCGCCGAGCGGAATGGCGTAACCCGTAGCGCTTTCCCAGAACTCCCCCAGGTCCAGCAACTTGTGCAGCCCCCGCTCGTGGTACGTGAAGCGGTTTTCGTGAATGAGGAGGCCGGCGGTGAATTCGCCGGAGAGTACCCGGGCCTCAATCTCAGAAAAAAGCACTTCGGTTTTGTTGGTTTGCTCCGGGAGGGCCAGGCCGAGCAGGTAGTTGGCCGTCGTGAATTTGCCCGGAATAGCGATGCTGGCCCCGTCTGGCATTGCCGCTGTGTACGCCGCCGGCACCTGCGGCCGCGCCCGGAAACCTGCCGCCAGTTCCGGGTCCGCCGTAACCAGTAAAGGCCCGACTCCCCGGCCGAGGGCACTACCGGCGTTCAGCAGGGCGTACGTTTCCGTCAGGTAGCCGAAGGCGTGGTAGCTGAGCTTGGTCACGTCCAGGTCCCCGGCAAAAGCGAGGCGGTTAAGTTCTTCGACGTCAGCCAGGTGTACCGCAAATTCCAGACCCTCCGTATCGATACGCCCGTGCACCATTGCGTCAAAAATGAAGGTGTCATTGGGGCAGGGGGAGTAACCAAGCGTTAACTTCATGGGGTAGTTAATAAGTTGAGCTAATAGAACCAACCTTTTACCCGCTGGTTGAAACTACCGGTATTTATGC
>JAUIIF010000857.1 GCA_030431945.1 Bacteroidia bacterium
CCCAAACAACCTGGCCCGAAAAGTGCAACGACCAATTGCCCGATCATATAAGCCAGGTGCTTACCTTAATGGCGAAAATTATCCTATGTACCGTTCCCTGCTCTCCTTGATGGTCTTGCTACTTGCAACGTCACCTGCCCTTGCCCAACAACCCGCTTTCCCCACCGCTGAAGGTTACGGCAAGTACACCAAAGGCGGGCGCGGCGGCGACGTATACGAAGTAACCAACCTGGACGACAGCGGCCCCGGCAGCCTGCGGGCTGCCGTAGAGGCAGCAGGCCCCCGCACGGTTGTCTTCCGCGTTTCCGGAACCATCCAGCTGGAAAGTGCGTTGCGCGTCACCAATCCCTACCTCACCATCGCCGGCCAGACAGCGCCGGGCGACGGGATCTGCCTGAGCCACTACCCGCTTATGATCAACGCCGACAACGTCATCATCCGTTACCTGCGGGTGCGGGTGGGTGATGTTTCCGGAGACGATACGGACGCCATCTCCAGCCGGTTCACCAAACACCTGATCCTCGACCACGTTTCCGCCAGCTGTAGCATCGACGAAACGATGTCGATCTACCACTGCGACAGCGTAACGGTGCAGTGGAGCATCATTTCTGAGAGCCTGTACAACTCCAACCACGTAAAGGGGCAACACGGGTACGGAGGCATCTGGGGCTGCAACTACAGCACCTACCACCATAATCTGCTGGCCCACCACACCAGCAGGAACCCCCGCTTTGCCTCCGGCAGCGGGTTTACGGACTACCGCAACAACGTGGTCTACAACTGGGGGTACAACAGCACCTACGGCGGCGAAGCCGCCCAGAAAGACGACCCCCGCTACGTGTTCTCAAGCATCAACATGGTGGCTAATTATTACAAGCCCGGCCCGGCAACCAAAGAGGGCCAGGTGGCTTACCGGATCGCCAACCCCTCTTCCCGTATTGGTACGGAAGATTACGGCAGGTGGTACATTGCCGGCAACATAGTGGAAGGGAACGAAACAGTGTCCGCCGACAACTGGGCCGGCGGCGTCCAGCCACAACAGGCAGATGACGTGACAGTCCTACGGCTGTCCGCCCCCTGGCCCGCCCTGCCCATCCAGCAGGAGACCGCACAGGAAGCCTACGCATCCGTCCTCGCGCAGGCGGGGGCGACGCTGCCGCGCAGAGACCTGGTGGATGCCCGCATTGTCCACGATACCCGTACGGGTACGGCGACCTACGCCGGGCCTACCTACGAACGGAAGCCCGGTGAATTGACCGCCGCGCCCGCCAGCGGTATTATTGATTCACAAAACGATGTCGGCGGATGGCCGGAACTCATAAGCCTGCCCGCCCCCCGGGATACTGACCACGATGGTATGCCCGACTACTGGGAAGAAGCCCACGGTCTTGATAAGACCGATGCTGCCGACCGGAATAAGGTCGCTGAGCATGGGTATACGATGCTGGAGGTTTATTTGAATGGGATTTAGGGAAGCTGAGAACACGGTGTTTCTTCCAGGCTACCTCAGCGAACCTAACGCTGAACTACCACCACTCTTCCCCGCCAAACCAT
>JAUIIF010000173.1 GCA_030431945.1 Bacteroidia bacterium
AAGCGGCTCAGGTTTCAGCAGTCCGTTTTCATTGCGGAAAAGCAGGAGCGGCTCCCACTCTGCCGCGAGGAGGAGGTCCTGGTCCCCATCCTGGTCAAAGTCAACAAAGACACCGTCTTTTACCATGCCGACGTGTCGCAGCCCTTCGGCCATTTCTTCCGTAACGTCCTTGAACCGGCCGTCGCCCTGGTTCAGGTACAGGTAGGAGGCTGGTGGTTTTCCGTACGCCCAGGGCTCAGCCCTGGCGCCGAAGAAAACGTCTTTCAGCCCATCATTATTTACGTCAGCGGTAAGGACTACGGCGGCGGTAATGAACAGGTCCGGAAAAGGGTCTGAACGGGTAAACTGTCCGTTCCCCCCGTTTACGTAAATGCGCTGTATTCTGGGCTCCTGGCGGGCATAGTATTCATTACCGCCAGCGGCAACGATGAGGTCCAGGTCACCATCATTTTCCAGATCGAAAAAGCGGGCATCCACGTCTTCGAAGATACTGTCCTGGATCATTATTGCCGGCGTCTTGTCTACGAATCCTCCATCAGCCGTCTGCAAGTACAAAGCGCTGCGCAGCCGTTTGGCGGAGCCTACGAAAAAGTCTTCCCGGCCATCGCCATTGACGTCCCCGACGGCCAGCGCCGGGCCTTCGCTCGACACCATGTGGGGGATGAGGGGTTCCCGGGTAAAATCAACGTAAGGGTTTTCTTCGTGGACGAAATTGATTCCGGCGGCAGCGGTGATGTCCGTCATCGCTACGCCAACCGGCGCCGGAGCGCTGCGCTGGCTGAAATCAAATGCCGGCAGCCCGGCCCGCCACTGCAAAGCAAGGGTGGTATCGACCAATCCGGAGGGCAGGATTTCGTAGGTACGATCGGGCCAGATCAGGGCAATGGAGTCAATGGCCGTTGCGTCGCCCAAACCGAAGTGGAGTGGCCCCAGGCTACTCGCCTGGTAGCCCCGGGTCGGGTAATTTTCAAACACCAGGCGCCCATGCTCACTAAAAACGATAGCGGTGGCACCCACGGCGTTTAAATTCCCCGGAGCACCGCGTAGTGCCAGCTTTACGTACGCCCCGGCGGAGCTGCCGGGACTCACCGTGGTATTTTCGTAGACAAAGGGTTCGTCATCAATGTTATTGACCACTACGTCCAGATCGCCGTCATTATCCAGGTCTGCCGTAATCGCACTGCTCGAATAGGACACCGTCGCCTCCTGTACGGCACTGCTGATGTCCGTAAACCGGAGATCACCGCGGTTGCGGTAAAACTTGTTTGCCAATTTAATCTCCGGCATTTTTTCGATGAAGGAGAGATCGTCTTTACTGATGTCGTTAAAGGTTTCTTTATACTTCAGGTCATCATTCGTTTTGAAATTGATGTAGTCGATATCGTTCATGCGCCGCGGAATCCCGTTGCTGATGAACAGGTCCCGCTGACCATCGTGATCCATGTCAAAGAACAAAGGTGCCCAGGACCAGTCTGACGCATGGATGCCGGCAAACGCGCCAATTTCACTGAAGGAGCCATCACCGTTATTCAGCTGCAGGGTATTCCGGGAAAACTGCGGGTTATAACCAAAGCCAAGTTTGAATTTAAAGACGTCAAACCCGTCTTCTCCCAGGGAGCTTTTGAGGATGACCGGGTCTTCCGGCAGCATGTCCAGAGAGAAAATTTCCGCATTGCCGTCATTGTTGATGTCGGCGATGTCCACCCCCATGGAAAAGCGGCTGGTGTGCTGAATCTGCTCCGTCAGCACTTCCCGGAAAGTACCATCCTGATTATTCAGGTAGAGGTAGTCATTCTCATGGAAATCGTTACCGATGTACAGGTCCGGCCATCCGTCGTTGTTCAGGTCACCCACGGCGATGCCGAGTCCGTACCCGATGACGGAGCCGGTAATTCCCGACTGCCTGGTAACGTCGACAAATTGCCCGTCATCATTGCGCAGCAGCTTGTCTCCGGAAAGGGGGTGAAACTCATCCCGTTTCCCGTCCCGTTTTCCGAAGGTACCGTTCTGGTGCAATGAGTGGTTCAACTGGTAAAGATCAAGGTCACCATCTCCGTCGTAATCAAAGAAAGCGGCCTGGGTACCAAAACCTACCAGATCCAATCCGTAAGCAGCGGCCATTTCCCTGAAGACGGGGACGCCGTCTTCAATACGCTGACAGACGTAGAGTTGATTGTGCCCCTGTAGTTGCAGATAATCCCCCACCTGGGACACGTAGATGTCCAGCATCCCATCCTGGTTGATATCGACAACGGAAGCCCCCGTCGTCCAGCCTGGTTGGCCGGCCAGGCCGGCCTGCGGCCCGGCTTCCCGGAAGTGCAGTCCGCCTTCATTGAGGAAGAGCTTATTGTCTTCCATATTGCTGGTAAAGAAGAGGTCAATCAGTCCGTCCTGATTAAAATCGCCAGCGGCCAGCCCCCCGCCGTTGTAGAAATACATGTAATTGAAAACATTAAATTCGGGCTGCTGCGTCAGGGTATTTCGGAAATCCAGGCCGGTCTCCTGCTGGCGCAGGAGGCGAAAGGGAGCAGAAAGGGAGGCAGACTCCTCCGCTTTTTCACAACTACTCAGCGCAGTGACGAGCACAAGTAGAACGCCCAGAACCAGGTAATTAAGCACACACTTCATAATAAATTTCTTGATCCCCGGCAAGCCAAAAACGGGGCAGCTGGTTGTTACTGAATCGGCTGTTTTTTCAATTTAAAGACCCGGGGCTCGGCGTTGTTCACGGTTGCGATGAGGTAGTCTTCGCCGTCAATTTTTATGCGCGTCAGGTCTTTCATATCTCCGTTTACGGTAAAGCCACTTTCCGCATTCGGCACCCAGGTAAACCCTCCCGCAGCATCGTTGAGGAGCACGTGACCATAACTGGCATCAAGGCTGGAGAACTGGGGCAAAAGATGAGAAAAATTGCCTCCTAAGACCAGGTCGGGGGCCCCGTCCCCGTTCAAATCCGTACAGTTTACATCGCAGATACAGGAGAGTTGCACTTCCCGGGGCAACGGATTAATGGTAAACTGGCCGTTGCCTTCGTTCAGGGCAACGACTGATTTGAAGTAATTAGCTTCCAGTACTTGTGCCTTTTGCAGGGCTTCAGGGGGAAAAAGGTCCTGGATGGCCTTTTTGGCGTATTCTTCGTGCTTGAGGATCGTTTTCTTCAGGCCGGGCAATTCTGCCGTCAGGTTGCGGCGCATGGCCAGCGGCATGTCTTTTCCCGCCAGGTGCTGGGTGATGATTTTCTCGGTGCGGCCGTTGCCGTCAAAATCCGCGACCCAGAGTCTGGCCGGATGCGCAGCGTCGGCCGTAAAGTAAAAGTTTTCGCCCCGGTTGCCCAGTACCAGGTCCGTATCGCCGTCACCGTCCAGGTCAGCCGCTTCCACGGTGTACCACCAGCCGGCCAGCTCCGAGAGGTTACTGGTCAGCTCCTTGAACTGTTTCCCATCGAAGGAAAATAAGCGGGGGGTACCCCATTCACTCACGAGGGCGAGGACGCTGGTGCCGGCATGGTTGTCGAGCGGTGTCCAGACGGCATCCGTTACCATACCCAGCGTCGCGAAAGCCGGCGCAACTTCCCGCGTAACGTCCCGAAAAGTACCCGTTCCGTCGTTTTGGTACAGGAAACTTACGGTGGCTACTCCATAATCCTGCGGTTTACTCCGGGTACCGACAAAGAGGTCCAAATCTCCATCCTGGTCATAATCGAGGGGAACCGCAACGGAGGTATTGTAGGCATACCTTGGCAGGGCATCACCCCGCATGCTCAGGTTTCCGGCCCCGTCATTGAACAGTAATTTATCCCCTAAAAAGGGTGAGTTGGGTCCGGTAAAGTTACCGCCGGAAGCGGCGAAAACGTCCAGGTCCCCATCATTGTCTGCATCAAATAGTACGACACCGGTATCTTCCGTTTCCGAAATCTGTCGCAGTATCGGCTGGTCCTGTGGTACGAACGCCCCATCCTGCTGGAAATACAGCTGTGCCGGCTGGTACCTTGCGCCACCGATAAAAAGGTCTTCCTTTCCATCCCCGTTCAGATCGCCACTTGCCGCTGCTGGCCCTTCGTTGGTCAGGGAGCGGATCACGAGGCCTTCCGTGAGTAAGTCCAGGTGATCATCTTCTTTATGGGCCGTAAGGCCGAGGGTAACGGGATCAAAGAACTGACCGGCAACACTCGCCTCCACTTGCCTGTTCAGCGGTCGCTTCGTGGCGTCTTCATGGTTAATGGTCAGTACCTGGTTAGCAGTTGGGTTGCGGACTACGGTAACCGAGTTATCGGGCCAGAATACTTCCAGAGAGTCAATGGCGGGCGTATCTCCCAGGCCGAAAACCTGTTTATAGTCCATACTTGACTGAAACCCCCTGGTAGGGATTACCTGGGTACTTTTTATGATCGCTCCCTGGTGTAATTTGATGGTTGCGCCAACGGCGTAGGTGTTCTGCGCCGGCCCCTGTAAGGCGAGGGTCAGATAGTTATTCCCTTCTCTTTCTGCGTGGTTTTGAAAGATAAAGGCTTCCTGGTTGACGTTATTGACGATCAGGTCCAGGTCCCCGTCATTATCCAGGTCGCCGTAGGCAGCACCGTTGGAAAAGGAGAACCGCTCTCCGGTCCAGGTAGCGGTAGCATCTGCAAAGCGCAAGTCGCCCTGGTTACGAAAGAATTTATTGGCCAGTGGTTCAGAGGGCATTTGCTCCAGCACCTTATCAAAAGATTCCTTTTCTCCGTCCAGCACCATTTTCTGAACGACTTCGTTGGCAAAGAAATCGATGAAGTCCTGATTGGTCAGGTTATGATAAATACCGTTACATACGTAGATATCCCGCAGGCCATCGTTGTCTGCGTCAAAAAGGAGGGCTCCCCAGCTCCAGTCCGTCGCCTCTACCCCTGCGTAATGGGCAATTTCACTAAAGGTTCCGTTGCCGTTATTATACTGCAACGTGTTGTGCATGAACTGATTGTAAAAACCGCGTTGTTGTTTTAGCCGAAAAACGTTGAGGTCTTCGAACTGAACGGTAGTTTTTCGGCGGTAATCGCTTTCCGGCAGCATTTCCGTGGCAAAAATTTCGGGATGGCCGTCATTATTGATGTCCGCCATATCTGCGCCCATGGAAGCGAGACTGAGGTGTTTGGTCCGTTCTTCCACTTCTTCCCGGAAGGTGCCGTCTTGTTGGTTGATGTACAGGTAATCCCGCTCAAAAAAGTCGTTAGAGATGTAGAGGTCGGGGTAATGATCATTATTAACGTCACCGACCGTTATGCCCAGGCCGAAGCCAATCAGGCTGCCGTAAATGCCGGCGGCCTCACTTACGTCGGTAAATTTGCCGTTGTCGTTGCGCAGCAGCTTATCTCCCCCACCCTTGAGAAAGTCCCTCACCTTCCAATCCCGGGCGTACAGTTCGCGGTTATTGCTGTAGTTCAGGGTATTAACGGGGATGAAACTGTTGTTGAGCAGGTAGGCATCCAGATCTCCGTCAAGGTCATAGTCAAAAAACGCTGCGTGGGTGGTGTACCCGGCGTCCGCCAGGCCGTATTCCGCGGCGGCCTCCCGGAAGGTACCATCCTGATTATTGATAAAAAGGCTGTTTTGCTGGTTACTTCCTTTTTGGAAACCGGCGTTACAGACGTAGATGTCGAGCCAACCATCCGCGTTGAGGTCAACCATTGCTACCCCGGTGCTCCACTTTTCCGGCAAGGCTACTCCGGCAGCTGCAGTAACGTCTTTAAAGCTCCAGTTGCCCTGGTTCAGGAACAATTTGTTCGGCCCCATATTGGCGGTAAAAAAGACATCCGTGAGCCCGTCGTTATTAACGTCCCCCAGGGCAACACCTCCGCCGTTGTAAAAATTCCGGTAGCTGAAAATATTGAAATCTTCGGAATTAACGACTTGGTTGGAGAAGTCAACTCCGGTGACTTCTGCGGCCATTAATTCAAACAGGTGGGTAGGGTCATCGACACGGTAATCGGTCTTTGCATTGCGTTCACAAGCTCCGCACAGCACCAGCGTCAGCGCCCAAATAAAGTATTTCATAAAGCTCCTTGGGATGAAAGAAAAAGGAAAGAGCGAGCAGCCAGGCTGCTCGCTCTTAGTCCTTAACGATTGAACCTTAGTGTCCACGCAATTTCCGAAGAGATAAATCCGGATAATCCGACGGGACACACAGGAAGCAAGGCTTTATTAGTAGCCTTCGTTCTGTACCAGGTTCGGGTTAGAGTCAAGTGCCTGTTGCGGAATCGGGAAGAGGACGCGCGTAGCGTCAGTTACCGTCTTTTCCGTCCAGGTGTCCGTGTAGGTGCCAAAACGAATCTGGTCTACCCGGCGCAGGCCTTCCCAGTACGTTTCGAAACCGCGCTCGGCAAGCATGCTGCTTTCGTCGATGGAGCTAAGGGTAGCACCGCCGCGAGCCGTACGCATTTCGTTAATTACCGCAAGAGCGCCGGCGTTATCTCCCTTACGGAGCAGGGCTTCAGCCTTATTCAGCTGAGACTCAGCGTAACGCAGGATGATGTACTTGCTGGCGCGGCCGGGGTGGTACTTGATTACGCGGATACCCTGAGCCGTTGGCGCACCGGCCAGCTTCACCTCTTCGGTAAACTTCAGCGGCTGCTGAGAGCGCGTATCAATTACTTCGTCACCGTTGTCATCGTACTGCTGGCCTTCCAGCATACCTACGCTGATACCGGAGAACTCCGTGCCGTCGGGTGTTGCGGGTACGCCGAAACGTGGGTCATTCTGGTCCCACTGGTCGTAGAAATCGGAGATGGTGGTGAAGCCGTTCCAGCCGGATGGATTCTGGCTGTAGTGGAGGGTCATCATCCAGCGGTTCTGGCCGGATCCCTGGTTACTCACCAGGATGGGCTCCTTGTCAGTTCCGGCTTCCCAGATGCTGAAGTAGTCATCGTCGAATTCATAGCCTTCTGCCGTAAGCAGGTCAGCGTACTCGATTACCTTGTCAAGGTCAGCCGTCTGGTGCTCGTAAGGGCCAGCAGGGTTGGCAGCCGTGTAAACGGCCTTGTTCAGGTACATACGCGTCAGGATAGCATAGGCTGCAGCCTTGCTGCCGCGAATGTTTTCACCCGGGCCCATGCTGGGCAGGCCGGCAATGGAAGCTTCTACCTTCTGAATAGCCAGGTCAAGAGCTTCGGAACGCGAGAGTACGCGAGGGAGTACATCTACCCCTTCACCGAATTCCCGGAAAGGAACCTGACCGTAGAGGTCGAGTACGTGCCAAACGTAAAATCCCTGCAGGAAGTTAGCCTGAGCAGCCTCTTCCGTTGAAGGGCTGGCGGCCAGGATTTCCGCCGTCTTGAAAATACGCTGGTTCAGGGAGTTCCAGGCGTTGAGTACTTGTGCGTGCGTAGCATCCCAGGTATGGGCGTGCAGGGTACGCCAGACACCGTTGTCACCCCAGTCAACCCCACGCGTGGGGGGAATGAGCTCGTCGGATGGGTGCTGAAAAAGGCTGTAAAGGTTGGCCTGGTCGGTAAAGACGCTCAGGTCGTTGTAAGCAGCTTCCACCAGTTGCGTTGGATCACCGGCAGTGGCACCGCCGGTAGATTCTACAACAATGGAATCCACTTCTTCGATCTCGAGGCTGGTACAGCTGTAAAGGCCGATTAAGGAGAAGGCTACTGTTGCGAGCAGCCCTTTGGTCAGATAGTTTGACTTCATGTCAGTTTTTATTTAAAAAGTAACTAAGACATTCATTAATGCACTTTGGGAAAGTCCCAAAAAGTAGAAAGACTAATATAGCCCAAAATGCATTAACGAACTGTCCGTTACTTGTCTAATTTATTAAAAGGAAGCGTTTACCCCCAGAGTTATCGTACGCGCCCGTGGGTAGGCCGTGTAATCGATACCAATTGAAGGAACACCATTGATTGGCTTACTGATGCTTACCTCAGGGTCCTGACCGCTGTAGCTCGTGATGACGAACAGGTTCTGACCGGAGAGGGACAAGCGCAGGTTGGAGAAAACGTCACCTGAAACAGGGACCGTGTAGCCAATGGTAGCATTCTGCAGGCGCACGAAGTCACCCTTTTCCAGGAAGCGGGTAGATACATCCGGAGCGTTGAGGCTGCCTTCACCGTTACCGACTACATCGCGGGTTACGTTCCGGCCGTTAGCCAGGGAACCAGCCGTGAAGAAGGCATTGGCCGTGTTGCTGTAAATGGAGTGTCCGAACTGACCGGAGAAGAAGATGTTTACGTCCAGGTTACCGAAACGCAGGGTGTTCGTCAAACCACCCGTCAGCGTAGGCAGGGGGCTGGCACCGACGAATTCCTGAACGTCACCGTTAGGGTAG
>JAUIIF010000858.1 GCA_030431945.1 Bacteroidia bacterium
ACAACCGGTGCTTCGCTAACTATCCGTGCTAGCGGCCCCGGCCGCCGGGCCAGCGTTCATTCTTTTCATCTCATCCCTGATTTCCGAAAGCAACTGGATATCCTTGGGGGTAGGCACGCTCTTGTTACCCTCATCTTCGGCCTTCTCCTTAAGGGAGTTGACGGCCTTGATGACGATGAACAGCGTGAGGGCAACGATGAAAAAATCCATCATAGCCTCCAAAAAAGCACCGTAGCCAATTACCACCCCCGGCTCCGTTACCGAACCGTCCGCCGCAACAACGGGGGGCTTCAGCACCCAGTTCATGTCCGCCAGGTCAACTCCGGCCGTCAGATAGCCCAAAGGAGGGGTGATGATCTTTTTCACCAGGACATCGACAATCTTATTGAAAGCAGCACCGATGACAACCCCGATGGCCAGATCAATCATGTTGCCCTTGACCGCAAATTTCTTAAACTCCGCAAAGAAGCTTTTCATTCCACTCCGTAATTTGGTGATGCTGCTGTAACCACTACCTGGCCAGGATGTGCATTACCTGCTGCTATTTAATTCGAAATGTCTCCCTCCGCGCAATAGTCGTGGAGGAAACTGCGGGGCTATTTACCGGTAGCTGGACCGGGACGCTCCACCCCTGCCTTAATCCTGCTCTTTGCACCGGCGTCCGCGCCCAATAAAGCAGCGCATGGCTGGCCTTAGTGCTCTGTAAAGTTTAATTTTAGCCCTCTTTACACCCCGGTTTGCCCGACTTCCCTGCCTGCCGCCGGCAGGCAATTAATGCAGGAAGGCAGCATGGTGAAAGTATGTTTGATTGTGTCGGATTCAAACTATACAAGGTACTAGCCAGGCAGCAATGCAAACCAAATGGCCGTACCCACCGCCGCAGTAAACAGAATCAGGTGAAAAAATTCCGCCCTGGAAGGCGTAATCATGATAAACCGTAGACCAATAACCATACCAATCGGGACGGTCACTGCCTGCAGGTAGGGAATCCCGGCGTCGGCACTCAGGCCTACACTCAGCAGGAGGAAGAAAAGGAGCCAGTATAGGATGCCTACGTTTTTCTTACCCTCGATGTTGAGTAACTGAGTCGTGGTTCCGTAGCTGCCCATTACCAGCAGCAGCAATGCGCCAAGTAGCGCCAGCCCCAGCTGGCCGGCTTCCTCCGGCCAGGTTTTCTGCCACCACCCTAAAGTGTCGAACTGGGCGGACAGCGTGGCCGTCAGGGTTCCATTCACGTAAGTAAAGGCCAAGACCAAAAAGAGCGGGAGGGCAAACCCCGTAAGCAATTGCAGGATGCTCCGGAAATCGAGCCGGCGCAGTATGCCAATACCGATCACGAAAGCCGGTACCAACAGAAAATAACTGGGACAAAAAAGCACCGCCAGCCCCAGCCAGCCTCCCACGTTGAAGATGGCCACGGCCGGTTCCTCCCGCTTATAGACCCGCCCCAGCGCGAGCAAGGCAAATAACAACAGCAAGTTGGCTGCTTGTACCGGATGAAATACCCGGAATGCGGGGACCAGTGCCCAGCAAAGAATGAGGAAAAGACCC
>JAUIIF010000174.1 GCA_030431945.1 Bacteroidia bacterium
TGCTCGGCGACCTTTCGTACAACAGCAGTGACTACCTGGAGGCAAAACTCTACTACGATACGACCCTGACGGTAATGGAAAAGACGGATCCGCGGTACGACCCCGTCAGTCAGCGTCGCGATCAGCTGACCGGCATTGCGGATGCGCTGGTGGACATCAGGCTAAAAGACAGCCTGCTCCGCATTGCCTCGCTGCCCGAAGTACAGAAAGAAAAATGGGCGAAGAACCTTTTTGAAGCCCGCCGGGCCGCTGCCGCACAAGCCGCTGCCGCACAACCTGCTCCCAGCAACGGTCGTGGCAACAACACCCTGGCCGGCAACAGCGATTTCTTTGCCTACAACACCCAGGCCATCAAGCGGGGAAAGCGGGACTTTGAACGTACCTGGGGAGACCGGCCGCTGACGGACAACTGGCGGCGGAGCCGCCGCACCGACGTTGACATCTTTGTTGATGAAGGAGACGGAGGAGAGGCGACTGCCCCGGAAGAAGTGACCATTATTACCGAAGACGAAATCAAAAAGCTGCTGGAAGGTATTCCCGCAACGCCGGAGGACATCAACACCATGAACATTCAGCAGGCGACCAACTGGTTCAACCTGGGCCGGGAATACCGGGATCGGCTGGAGAACAATGAGAAAGCCCTGGAAGCATTCGGCACCCTCAACACGCGGTACCCGAATGCCAACGGCGAAGCGGAAAGCTGGTACTACCAGTACCTGATCCATCAACAGGCTGGCCAGGCGGACCTGGCCCAGGTCTACGCCCGTCAACTGCAAAACCGTTACCTGGGTTCGAAGTGGGAAAAACTGGCCAACGACCCTACTTACGCAGCGCAACTACTTGCTGAAGACAACAAGCAGAACCGTGACTATGAAGCTGCCTATCAGGCCTTTGAAGCCGGGGATTATGAAACAGCCCATCAGATGGCGCTGAAAGGCAGAACAACGCTGCTCGGCAAACATCCCCTGAAGGCCCGTTACGCCCTTTTACTGGCCATGACGACCGGTAGTACCCAGGGCCGGCAAGCTTACGTGAACGCCCTGCGGCAGGTGATCTCTCAGTTTGAGAAAACGCCGGAAGAGGCCCGCGCTAAAGAAATCCTGCGCCTGCTCGGAGAGTCCGGGGCCCGGTTACCGGGCCAGGCCAACGCAGACCTGGGGGGTACCTTCCGGGAAAGCATGAAGGAACTCCACTACGTCCTGATCGTATTTAATGACGAAGATACTGACTTGAATACCGCCAAGGTTTCCGTCGGTGCGTTCAATAATACGTACAATCGTACGGACCGGCTACGGGTAACCAATGTTTACCTGGGGGCCAATAATAAGACCCCGGTACTCGTCATGCGTCGTTTCAAAAACGGCGAAGAAGCCATGACGTACCTGAATAACGCTACGGAGCGGGAGCAAGAGTTCCTGAATGCCGGCAAATTCGACTACGACATTTATGCTGTCTCCCAGAGTAATTACCGTGAAATCCTGAAGGCCCGGAACGTTGCCGGTTACGAAGAATGGTTCCGGGAAAACTATTAGTACGCCTCAGGGTATACCTGCGTTAAGTCAGGAGAGGGGCCGTAAGGAAAACCACGCAACGGCTTACCATCGTGGGGCCTGGAGGTTCCACTCCCCCCCAGGCGGGCGACCGTGCAGGCAATAGCCGGTACGGATACGGAGCCCGCTTACTGCCTGGTATTTCGGCTGCCGGGCAAGCTACTGCCTGCTTACTGTCCTGCCATGGCACCTGCGCTCCGCCGCCCTGAATGATCTATTTTGTTTCCTTGACCCGCAGGATTTTTACTTCTACCCGCTGGTTCCGCCGATTACAGTCCGGCGTACTTTCCAAACAGACCGGCCGGCTCTTGCCGTAGCCCTTCGGCAGTAGCCGTTCGAAGCCAATATTCCGGGACTTGAGGTAGGTCACCACCGATTTGGCACGGTTTTCACTTAAGCGGGCGGCGACGCTTGAACCCGCCATGCGATTGGCGTGCCCTCCGATTTCGACAATTACATTTTCGTTCTGTCGCATGAAGCCGACAATTTCTTCCAGGGCATCTTCGCTGGCACCTTCCAGTTCAGCACTGTTGGCTTTGAAGGAGATGTTTTCGATGGAAAAAATGGTGCCTTCCTTCAGGATGGCTTCCGTTTTGCCCAGGCGTACCGTGGGCTCTTTAGGGGTAGCCTGTAAAACGGGAGGAGTGGCAGGCGGGTTAACGCGGGGTTTGACGGGCGTAGTAACAATTTTTTGTTCCGGGTCAGTTGGCTCATCGCCAACCAGTACGAGTGGCTCGTCGGCGATCATAGCCGTCTCATCATCACAGGCAATGGGGCGCAGGGGCTGGGCATTGTCCAGCAGAATATTTCCGTTGTAAGGTACCAGTGCGGGCTGCTGGTAGTAAGCTTCCAGCACGATGTGGGTAAAATCATCTTCCGGGCTAAGCTTGATCCGGTAGTTCTGCCAATCGTAATTGCTGACCAGTTCGGACTCTCCCAGCAGCTGGGCCCGGTCACAGACCGAGTAGCCACCGAAAACACGCAGTTTGATGGGGGTCACGTAATTCGTTGGTTGCCGGGTGACCCGGCTCATGCTGAGGTAGACCCGGGACCGCGCCAGCTGAATATCAAAGCGGTAGCACTGTCCGGCTTTGAAGGGGGTAGTCAGTTGTTGTCCCACGCTTTCGAAAGTTTCCGTATCGCGGGTGACCATGCCCAGGAAGGTTTGCCCGTGCTGAGCGGCCATCCCTACCTTGAAGAGAAATTCAGGGTCGGGGTGCACGTCGGGAGGTGTCTCGCCGGGCGCGCCACAGTTCGTCCAGCCACGGGGAGGCGAGCTGTTGCGGGGCATATCCTCAAAAGAAGAGTTCCGGAGGAAAATGAGTCCATCCTGCATCTGGGCATTAACAGTCAGGGCCATGAATACGGCGCAGCAAAGAAGGAGTAAACGGAGGGGTTGCAACATAGTGCGGTACCTTGATTTAGGGCTATAACGCGCGGAACGGGCCGGCTGTTGCCAAAACGGTGATCGGCAGCCAGGATAATGGTGGTATCCGGCAGCCCGGAACACTGATTTTCGGGATGATTACGTCACAAAATAGGGGACATCAATCATTTCTCTATCGCCTCTGCAATATTTTCCATACGTTAACGGTCAGGAACCGGGGCAAGGAAATGATTGTTTCTTTAGTCGAAGAGCGTGGAATTATCCCTCTGGGGTTAAGGCATTTGCTCAGCCTTTCCTCAAATGGTGCTACACCTAACTTAAAGTGGTTTGGGTATATTCCAGCCTTACGTCTAAATAATTTGCCCGAACACCAAACACGGCAAGGTGCTGAGGCATTACATTGTATACAATTTCGGCGCCTTCCTGAAGAGATTCATTTTCAGCGTGCTTTTTTTGTGTACCTATGGATACTTTTCCATCTTCAGCCCAGAACTAAAATGACCCCAGAACAACGATCAGCCTACGCGCATCTTCTCGTAAATTATTGTGTCAGCCTACAGCCGGGGGAAAGACTTTTCGTCAGTTCCACCACCCTGGCGGCTCCGCTTATCGCTGAAATCAGGAAGGCCGTTCTGCTGGCTGGGGGGCATCTCGAATACAGTTTGTCCGTAGCTGACGAAGGAGCTGCCATGCGGGAAATGGCGAGTGCGGAACAATTTGCCTACTTACCGACACTTTACCGTACGGCCATCAATGAATTTGAGGCTTACCTTAATGTGCGTGCTCCTTTTTCCCTGCGGGAAGACAGTCCTGCGCCCGACCTCATGGCCGCCCGGCGGGCGGCGTTGGCACCGGTGTTAAAAACCTATTTCGAACGCACGGCTGACCGGCGCTTAAAACGCAGCCTCTGCGTTTACCCCTGCCCGGCACTTGCTGAAGAAGCAGGCATGAGCCTGGAGGAATATACCCGTTTCGTTGCTAAGGCGACTAAAATCGACCAGCCGGACCCCCAGGCTGCCTGGCTGGAGGTACGCCGCCGGCAACAGGCTGTAGTCGATCACCTTAACAGCTGTACGACTTTTCGCTACGTTAACGCAAAAAGTGACATTACCTTCACCACCAATGGCCGGACCTGGATCAACAGCGACGGACAGACAAATATGCCCAGCGGCGAAGTATACACCAGTCCGGAAGAAACCTCCGTTAACGGCTACATTTATTTTGACTATCCGGCCATCAGAAACGGCAAAACCGTACAGGGCGTGACCCTGACGGTAGAGGAAGGCGAAATAATAAAATGGGAAGCAGAAGCCGGGCAGGAGGTGCTGGACGAAACCTTTGCGATTCCGGGTACCCGCCGCTTCGGGGAAGCAGCCATTGGCACCAACTATACCATTGACCGCTTCAGCAAAAACATCCTTTTCGACGAGAAGATCGGCGGTACCGTGCACATGGCCATTGGCCAGAGTTACGCTCAGGCAGGGGGTAAAAATGAAAGTACGGTGCACTGGGATATGATTGCCGACATGAAAAATGGTGGAATTATTTACGCCGATGGGCGTGAAATTTACCGTGACGGACGTTTTGCAATCAATTTGTGGCCTTAGTCTCAACCTTTGGGCCCCCAAGCCGTCTTTACTTAACGGCGGATTGCCTACCTTGCGCCACAGTCTTTACGTCATACCCTATCTGAAACATACTGGGAACTTATAATTGAAATTAACCTCAAACCGTGAACGAGAACATCGCCTTTCTAGAATTGAAATATGGGAACATCTACGGAGGCTACCCAAATTTTTACGCCATCAGCGAGATAGCACTACTCGTTTTTGAACGCGGCTCCAATAAAATCTTCCTCGAAAGCTGGATCAATCAGGCTAACGTAGATATCGTTGATGTTTACGCGGAAACCGATGATTTGGGCCACACCACGCGTCGTGTCCGGGAAGTCCTTAATATGCGGACGAACCGTCGGTTCAAATACGAAGATGACTTCCGCCTGGAAGATGAAGAACTGCAATTTGCCTTCCGCAATCTCCGGTCCACTAAAATGGCCGTAAAAAACTTCCTGCTAAAAAACTTACGCAAGTACCGGTTTCAGGACCTGATCGTTTTTGACGGGCGCCGGGATATCTTCCTTTGTGAACGCTCCGGGGTTAATTTCGACTACATCAACATCATCGACATCCAGAAGGACCTGAACCGGGAAACCGATTACCTTTTCAGCCTGAACAAACTGGCACGGGTAATTGACTTTCATACCGATCGTTCTTACCTCCGGTCTAACAACCTGGAATACTGGCTCCACCCGATTGCGGCCCGTCAGATTGTCCCCGGTACCGCTGCCTTCGATGCCGCCCGCTTGTTGATGGTCTTTAACGAGTACACTGAAGTGCACGAGGACTTCATGATCAAAGCGGCCATTCTGCTCAATAAAATTCAGAAGCGAAAAGACGAAGAGAAAGCGCTCAAAGCTCAGGAAGAAGCAGATGCGCCCCCCGCCAAGAAGAAAAAGCCTGCGGCGAAAGAGGAGGAATAGTACCTGCTTTCAACCAGCCTGTTCTCCCGGCTCCGAGGAAATAAGGATATTCTGGACCAATGGCGCTGATGTTGGGGTATAAGAAAATTGCAGACCTGCTACGATGGGGGGTAAGCCCTCCTCCCTGCGGAAGGCGGACCTACGGCGCTTAGCAAAGGTCTGACTTCAGGACTGGCCGTGTATGTTATACACGCGGGACGGCTGGCAGACAACACGGTCAGGCGGGGCATCGTTACCTTTACGGCGCTGCCTGTCCCTTTCTTATTCCCCGTAAACCAACCAGATGAAGCCATTTTCTTGCCGGTCACTCACCGGGCTTTGCTTACTGTTGTTCATCAGTTGTTCCAATCAGCTTGAGGATTTATCCCGCGTAGACGAAACCCGCCTGGCTGCCGCTTATGCTGTCCCCATCATCGATAGCGAGGTAACACTTAGCGAAATTCTTGGCGACGTAAACGAGGACGTATCACTTTCCGTAGATCCGGACGGGCTGCTTCGTTTCACCTATTCCGGAGAGGTTCCTGCCGTAGGCAGTGACATTATTTTCTCCCGCCTGGAAGAAATAGGTCAGGGGATTTTCCTGCCGATTACCGCTTCCAGGATTGCGGCCTCTTTCGGTCTGCCCGGCCAGGCAGACATCGAAGAGCTTAGAGTAAAGGGAGGGCTGATGAGCTATAACCTGCCCAACACCTACGACCGGCCGGTGGCCGTAACGCTTACCATACCCAACGCTGAGCGGGACGGGGAGCCGTTCATCATTTCTTCCAACCTGCCTGCGTACTCGGGATCCGGCGAGCCGCCCACGTTTTCCAATCCGGGCGCACCGATTGACCTCAACGGCTATTCACTTTCCATTCCTAACGACTCGCTGTTTTTTGAGTACACTATGATCGATGACCAGGGCAATGAACTTGAGCCCAGTCCGAACACCTCCGTCGTAATCACGAACCTTAAATTCAGCTTCATGCGGGGATACCTCGGGCAGGAGCTGTACCCCGGCGGGCGCGACACCATTTCCGTAGATTTCTTTGATCGCTACCTGGAGGGAGAGATTTTCTTCGTTAATCCGACCATTACGATGACGTTAATCAACACCTTCGGGGTTCCGGCCTTAGCGCAGGTTAACGTACTGAACGTCATCGACGTCAATGGCCAGGTTATTCCCATTACCGGGGAGGCGGTAGACGAAGGTTTTTACTTTGAATTCCCAACGACTCCGGGAGACACGGCGTACACCACCTTTGTTTTTGACAATACCAACTCCAACATTGACGAGGTGCTCAGCGCCCGGCCGGTGGCGCTGGACTACGAGGTGAATGCCTTAATCAACCCGGATGAAGACACGGAGATCAATGGGTTTCTGACGGATTCCTCCGCCTACCGGGCGCAGGTAAAAGTCGAACTACCACTTTATGGAAATGCCAGCGACTTCACCGTCAGGGATACTTTCCCCATTAACCTGATGGACCGGTATCAGGATGTAGTCGGGGTTGATTTCCGCCTGACCACCAAGAACAGCCTGCCCCTGGGGATGCTCCTGCAGGGAACTTTCCTGGACGCCCAGGGCAACGCCCTGGCGGACCTCAACGACGGCGAAATCCAGCTCCTGCGTCCTGCTCCCGTGGATGCGGCGGGTAATACGACCAACATCGTTCCCGTTACCAACGACATTTCCTTTACCGGAGACCGGCTGGAAGCCCTGCGTACCGCCAACCGGCTGGTCATCACCCTGGACATCTCGACTACGGACGAAGGGACGCCTTTTGTCCGGGTTACCGATAATCAGCGCCTGCAAGTCCTGCTGGGCGCCATCGTCCGGGTGGAAAGACCCTGATTTTCTCCTCCTTCTTTTTTGTTGATGGCGCGGATTAGCGCCAGCCCCCTATTTTGCTGTTATGCATCATTCTTTGCCCTTCCCCTGCTCCTTACCATTTTCGCTCAGCACCTGCGGCCGCGCCCTGAAAAACGCGGGGCTGCTACTGACCGTACTCCTGCTGTGCGGTACCGTCAGGGCCCAGGACCTGACAACGCCACTGCTTAGTGATACCTGGCAAGCGACCTTCAGCAACCCGGCCCTGTACGGGCAGGGAGCGGGCCGCCTTACCGTAGGGCTGCCGGGAATAAGTAACGACCTCTACGCGGAAAACGTCACCTATAATCAATTGCTCCTGACGGAAAACGGACAACGTATTCTGGACCTCAACCGCCTGCCGGGCCTCCTGACGGAACGCAACGAACTGCGGAACGACTTCAGCCTGGAAACCATTGGGGTCGGCCTGCGGGGTGATCGTCTGAGTTTCGGCCTCTACCACCGTCTGCGGGCCTACGGCCAGGCGGATTATCCGAAAACGCTCGTCCAGTTAGCCGTTGAGGGCAATGCGCAATTCATTGGTCAGACGGTGGACATTGCCCCCCTCGGTTCCGCCACCAGCTACCATGAACTGGGCCTGGGGGCCAGTTATGCCATTACGGAAAAACTTCATTTTGGCGTCCGGGTAAAATACCTCAGCGGAATTGCGGATGCCCGTACGGGCAGCCATGGCAGCCTGCGCCTGACGACCAATGCTGAAAATTATGCGCTTTCGCTGGAGCAGGACCTTACCCTCCGGACCGCCGGCACCCTCAACTACAATGGCCTGGACGATATCGGGATCAATTACGACCTGAACCGCATCCGCACGGATGACCTTTTCAGCCAGAATAACGGCGTGGCGTTTGACCTCGGGGCGTTTGCCGATCTGGGCCGGCTACGTTTGCAGGTGGCAGCCAACGATCTGGCCGGGCGTATTGACTGGGCCAGCGAAGTCA
>JAUIIF010000175.1 GCA_030431945.1 Bacteroidia bacterium
CGGGTGCCGGTAAGCTCTTCTTGCTGAGGCAGGTGCTTCTTCGCCCCTTTGATCACGGGGCTTAGTTTTTATGAGGCTGATCGTCTCACGGAGAAGAGGGCTGGTGCCCCTCCCTTCCCGTACTCTCCTGCGTGGATTCTGCAAACCGGCAGGTAAAACCAAAAATCAGTAGCGGGAATGACCAAAAAACGCCCCCCGCAAGAAGCAGGGGGCGTTGGGAAAAGGCGATTACAAAGTAATCTAGTGCAAAGTCTTGTTGAACGGGCCACCCCGGAAGGGCGGACCGGCTCTGCTTACTTACAGCGTGTAGCTGACGCCCAGCGTCAGGTCACGACCACGCGTGTACTGGCTGAAGATGTACTCCTGCCCCTGAAAGTCGCTGAAGGTCTTGTAGTCAGGGTTGAGCAGGTTCCGGGCCCGGAAGCTCAGCTTGAAGTTGTTGATGGTTTTGGAAACCGAGAGGTCCAGCTGGCTGCGGCCCTGTTCAAAGATATCAGGGGAACCAACGGCGCCGATGGACTGCAGGCGGTCACTGAAGTAGTTGTAGGCGATGATCGCATCCCAGCCCGTTTCCGGCGTACGGAAGGCCAGGTTGGCGTTCGCGACAATATCTGACTGGCCGTTGAAGACCCGTTCGGCACTGAATTCAGGATCTACCTCCCGGCCGAGCATTACCTCCTGGGCATCTATTTCCTGGCTGGACTGGATGTACGCCAGGTTGCTGCTGAACGTGAAGTTTTGCATTTTTTCACCAAGGAAGGCAAGTGACTTCCGGAATTCCAGCTCGATGCCGTAGAGATCGGCACTCTCTGAGTTGGTCCAGGTAAACTGCTGCTCACCGGAAAGGCGGAAGGTCGTTACAATCGGGTTCGTAAATTGCTTGTAGAAGGCACTGAAAGCAATTACTTCTCCGGCGTTGGGGAAAATCTCGTAGCGAAGATCGAAGTTGTCGATGTTCGTCAGTTCCAGGTTGGGGTTACCGAAGACGGTTGGTTCCCCCAGGAAGCCGAAACTACCGAAGGGCGCTACTTCCCGCATGTTGGGGCGGGCGATGGTCTGGGAGAACCCTAAGCGCAGGTTCGACTTTTCGGTCGCCTTGAAGATCAGGTTAAGCGCGGGCATCAGGTTTGTTTCGTCGATGTCAGCGGTATTGTCATCGATCCGGTCCTGGTCAAGTTCGCGACCATTTTCGGCAGCCATCTGGATTTCGTTCGGGACAACGGCACTTTCGACCAGGATGGTCGTTTGCTCAGCACGCAGTCCGGCAACGGCTTTCAGGCGGGGCGATACTTCGTAGGTAAACATACCGTAAGCGGCAGCCACATCAAAGGTGCCCGTGTAGCTGTTGGCAAGGTTAGAGTTGTCAAAAATGAAAACACCGATCTCATTCCGGCCAGACTCGCCACCAATTATCCCCAGGTTGTCAGGACCGAGCCAGGTGCCGAAGTCTCCGCCAGCCTGGCTGAAAGAAATACCGGACCGGTTATCATAAGCGTAGATGTTCTCGTTGAACGTCCGTTCCTTAGTCTGATACTGACCACCGAACTTAAAGTTGTTGGCACGGCTCTTCTGTTGCAGGAAGGGAATCGTGATGTCCAGTTTACCCTGGTAAGAATCATCCGCTAGCTCCCGGAAGAAGCGGCTGGGACGGGAGAACTGGGATGGGTCAATGATGAAATTTTCACCTTGTTGAATGTACTCGGCAAAGCGGAGGTCCGGCTCGTTCTGCTCACTGTCTACGTAGTTGGCCGTCCATTCAATTTTGATGCCCCCCAGGTTGGTCAATACGTGCTCTCCCTGGGCCACATAGTTAATCAGTTCCCGCTCCAGGAAGGTAGATGCCTGAGAACGGTAGAAGTTGTCAGCCTCGCCACTGGCGCCCTTGTTTTCGTTGGATCCCTGCAGGATCCGGCCTTCGGTGAAGCCCTGGTGGCTGTACAGGCCGTAAAAGGTAATTTCGTTGGAAGGGCTTGGCTTTAAGCTAACGCCAAACATGCCGCCGACCTTTCCTGCCTGGGTACTCTTGTCGTCGCGTACGTCGTAAATTTCCTGTAGCGGGCCACCATCTCCGGGATTCACAAAGTTACCCCGCCGGCCATTGTTGTACTGGCTGAAATCCTGGCTGACACTCGCGGTAGCGAAAACACCAATGGGCATAGACCCTACCCGGAATTGGTTGCCCAGGTTGGCACTGAGGCTGTAATCCAATCCGGAGTTCTTATTCGTAAGACTAAAAGCGTTACCGAATTCATTCGCAACGGCGTCTACGGCACCGGCCAGTTCGTCATCCCGCCGGGCGCGACGACCGGCATTGCTGGAAAGAACTCCCAGGTCACTATCACCGTACTGACTGATCGTACCCGGGCGATCCAGCGTACCATCATTGTATCCGAGCCCGATGCCGTTACCGGCGTCGTAGGTCACGAAGTTGTCCTGTAAGTTGGCCTGGTCGTTGTACCCGCCGGAAGCGGAAACACCCCAGGTAAACCGCTCAGGAAGCGCCTTGATCTTGATGTCGACGCTGCCACCGGTGAAGTCACCGGGCAGGTCGGGGGTAAAGGTCTTGGAAGCGGAGATATTGTCCAGGATGCTGGTCGGGATCAGGTCCAGCTGGGCACTGTTCCGGTAAGGGTCGATGCTGGGCAGACGCAACCCGTTAATCGTGGTTGCGGAGTAGCGGTCTCCCAGACCGCGGACGTAGACGTACTTGCCGTCTACTACCGTCGTGCCGGTAACTTTGGTCAGAGCGGCCGCAGCGGTACCTGCCCCCAGTGACTTGATTTCCTGGGAAGAAATCAGATCCTTGGCGTTGATATCGTTCTGACGCAATTTCATCACGGCTACCTCGCCGGAGTTGATTGCTTTAGCCGTTACCGTTACGTCCAGTTCCAATTCGACACCGGCATCTTCCTTGAAGTTGACGTCCAGGATCGTTGTTTCGTTAGCCTTCACCACCACACCCTCAATCAACTGATCGGCGTAACCAACGTAGGAGGCGACCAGGGTATAAGTGCCGGCCTCTGCCTTGAATTGGTATTTGCCTTCGATAAAATCCGTCTGTGCACCAATGGTGGTGCCCTGAATGACAACGTTGGCCCCCAACATCGGGAAGCCGTCTTCGTCATAAACAGTGCCCGAGATGGCACCTTGTTGCCCGTAGGCGGAGGCAGCAATGAGTAGCATTGCTACGAGAGAAAAGAATTGCTTAAGCATTGGTATTCTATTTTGCACTAGAATGAAAATGTATAATCGGACCGGGCTGACCGGTCATTGTTCTGTTTAAATCAGGGCGGGAACGCAGGTGCAGAGAACGTTAGGGGGCTAGCAGCAGCAAGAGGTTTCCTCCCCCTGCGCTGCTGCTACTCTCTTGCACCTGCGTCCGCGCCCTTAGTGTGACGAATACACTAAGCATTTGTCACAAGTTCGCGGCCGGGCCGTTCACCTGGCGGTGACCGCTCCCGGCTGTTCGCGGTTAATGGCTTACCACCAGCTTTTGCAGCAGGCGACTGCCGGCGGCATCCAGGACGATGAAGTAAGTTCCGTTGGGCAGGTTCGCTACGTTCACCGTCTCGAATTGCTCGCCGGCGGTGTAGTTGCGGGAACGACGCGCCAGCGGGCGGCCGAGCATATCAACAATGGTCAGCGTTACCTCCGCAGTTTGGGGCAGGGTGAAGTTGACACGGGTGCTGTTGAAGGCAGGGTTGGGTACCGGAGCGTCGAGTAACAAACCGCTGTTTTCTACTTCCCCGACTCCCGTTGTTCCCATGACGACGATGTCTGTCGTGGTCAACGCAGACCAGCCATTGAGCCAGTTAGGGCTGGTAGCACCGTTATTTTCGGCAGGCGCGAAGGCACCGTAGTAGCTGACGGAGGCAAAACCGTCCACTGCTGCCGGCGCACCAAAGCCGGCGGGGCCGAATTCGTTCGGGCGGGGGTCAATGGCACCACCATCCGCATCGCGGTCCATGTCAATCAGGATGGGGTCAATGATTTGATTATTGGCGACCGTCATGGCAGCGGCAAATACTGCCGTGGAAACGGGGTTAATTTCTTCACCTTGGTCTACCGCAACGAAGAGGTTACTGGCCAGGGTACCGGCGCCAAAGCCGAAGAACAGGTTGTCCTTCAGTTCAAGGTCACCATTTTGGAAGCGGGCGTAGCTGTCTACGTCCGTATCGTCACGATCTTCGATGGCAATGGCGGCACCGTTGAAGTCGGTAAAGATGGAATTCCGGTAGAAACCGCCGGCGTTATCGCGGAACAGGATGGACAGTGGCAGCGCCCGGTTGGCGTCTCCACCGGTAGCTGTTTGGCCGTTACCGATGCCAACGTAAGTAGCGTTGTAGATGGTTGGCTGGCTGAAAGGTGCCTGCCCGTCGGGGTTGGCACCATCGTGCTCGCCGGAGCGGCCGGTGCTGGTGCCCGGGCCCTGCAGTGCGTACCAGAACTGGCCACCACCGCGCCAGCCGAAATCGTAGTCGAAGCCATCGTCGCCGCAAAAAGAGACAGCGGCGTGATCGACGCGTACGGTACCCCCGAAGAATTCGATACCATCATCTTCGTTGGCGAAGATTTCCACGTAGTCGATAACCGTACCGGAACCTACGCCACCGAGGGTAAGGCCGTTGATTTCGTTGTCCGTAGACAGCTGGGCACCGCCGTGGCGGATGGATACGTATTTCAGGGTGCCGGAGTTGTCCGCATCATCAGGCGTCATTCCGCCGCCAAAGCGGGCACGGGTTTCGTCTGCATCAATACCTTCGATACCGTCTTCGCCACCCGGGCGGGCGATCGTCGCATTACCCAGGATAATGAGGCCACCCCACTCGCCGCGGTCGGCACTGGTGAAGTCGCCGGCATCCGCCAGGTCGTCATCGGCAGCAGTGAAAATGATGGGCGCCTGGGCCGTGCCTACTGCATTGATGGTAGCGCCCCGGGCGATGATGAGGGCAGAAGTGTTGTCACCCGTAGACACGTCATCAGCGCCGAGGCCACGAATAACCGTTCCCTGCTCAATGTTGAGTGTGCCGTCTGCTTCGAGGAAAACGAGGCCATCCAGGGTGTAGCAGTTGCCACCGCCCCAATTGTACGTTTCACCGCCAACGAGGTCAGCGTCCGTAATGGTGATACAGTTATTGTTGTTAATGGGCGTAACGATGTCGCCAAGGTAGCCGTAGGAGGCAAGTGCGGTCCAACCAGCGAGCCAGTTGGCCGTATTGCCGAATGCGCCGCGGTAAGTCACGAGACTGAAGAAGTCGTCATCAGCGGGCGTACCGCCGCCGAGGGCAATGCCGCCGGCATTGATCCGGGGGTCGAGGCCTCCGTCTGGCGTCCGGCTGATCCCGGCGATTCCGGTAGCCCCAATGGTGTTGTTGGCGGCAAAGTCAGCCGCCAGCGTGGTGGTGGAAGCAGCCACGATTTCCTCGCCTTGATCTACGGCGAGGAAGAGGTCGGTGGCGTCCGTGCCGGCACCAAAGTCTTCGAAGATGTTACCGCTGAAGCCCAGGTCTCCGGCCTGGAAACGGGCAAAAGCGTCCACCTCGGTGTCATCACGGTCTTCCACGGCAACGGCAGCGCCGTTGAAACCGGTAAAGATGGAGTTATTGTAATAGCCGCCGGCATTGTCCCGCAGCATAATGGAAAGGGGAATCGCACGGTTGGCATCGCCGCCGGAAGCGGTAGCACCATTGCCGATACCGATGTAGGTGGCATTGTAAATCGTCGGCTGGCTGAAGGGGGCCTGTCCGTCAGGATTGGCACCATCGTGCTCGCCAGAGCGACCAGTACCCGTGCCGGGCTCCTGGATGGCGAACCAGAACTGGCCCTTACCGCGCCAGCCAAAGTCGTAATCAAAGCCGTCATCGCCGCAAAAGGCAACCGAAGCGTGCTTGACGGAAACCGTTCCGCCGAACCACTCGATGCCGTCATCTTCGTTGGCAAATACCTCGATGTAGTCAATCTCCGTACCGGACCCTACGCCACCGAGGGTCAGGCCGTTGATTTCATTGTCAGTAGACAGCTGGGCACCGCCATGGCGAATGGAGACGTAATTAATTACGCCTGAATTATCTTCGTCATCAGGCGTATCTCCACCACCGAAACGGGCGCGGGCTTCGTCAGCATCAATACCTTCAATGCCATCCTCGCCACCCGGGCGGGCGATGGTCGCATTACCGAGGATGATCAGGCCACCCCACTCGCCACGGTCGGCACTGGTGAAGTCTCCGTCATCGGTCAGGTCATCTTCCCGGGCGGTAAAAATAATGGGTTCAGCAGCCGTTCCGCGGGCAAAGATTTGTGCATCGCGCGCAATGATCAGGGCAGAAGTATTGTCTCCGGTAGAAATCTGATCGTTCTGAATGCCACGGATAACGGTTCCGGCCTCGATGTTGAGTACCCCTCCGGCTTCCAGGAAGACCAGGCCATCAAGCACGTAGGTATTTTCTTTCGTCCAGTTATAAGTCTGATCTCCTTGCAGGTCTGTATCAGTAATTATTACTTCCTGAGCCGAAGCATAAAAGCCACAGGCAAGCACAGCAAAAAGCAGGGTAAGTTTGGTTTTCATAGATAGTACGAGTTGAATGTGCCGCAAAGGTCTCTTCACACAGTTAACTCCGTCCCCGCCCAGTGTTAACTTATTGTTACTTGTACACTATGTGGTATTAAATTTAGCTTATCACCGGCTTGGGGCCGGAGAATTTCCTTCCGTTCGGGCGCGGCCGCAGGTGCAAAACCTGTTGGTAAAGCAGCAAAACATACCTTTGACCGCAGGAAATTCGGTGACTTTCCTCCGTTGCTCCCAATCCTTCTTCGCCGGCATCCTGCGATCGCGCCACCTGCTCCTGTTTGATTTTAACAGTCCGCCAAACAAGAAAATCTATTTCCTAACCGTTATCTTGTCGCATACCAACCAGCACTGAATGATAAAACGTTACTTCCTCCTACCTGTCATCGCGGTTTTAAGTTTAGGTCTCGCTGCCCAGCGCACTGACGCCCCGACGGGGCGTTGGCAAACCCTGGACGACGAAACGGGTGAGGCGAAATCCATCGTTGAAATCTATGAGCAGGATGGTAAATATTTTGGCCGGATCGCCAAAATCCTGACGGACAATAAAACCGCCGTCTGTACGGAATGCTCCGGGAAGAGGAAGGACCAGCCGATTGAAGGCATGGTCATCATTGAAAACCTGGAAAAATCCGGAGATACCTGGAAGGGCGGGACGATTCTCGACCCGAAGAAAGGCGCCGAATACCGCCTCTCCGCCTGGTTTGAAGAGGACCCGAACACTTTGTTCATCCGCGGAAAACACTGGACCGGCCTGTACCGGACCCAGGAGTGGAAACGCGCCCGGTAAGTACGTCAACGGGCAGTTTCGCCCTGGCCCCAGGCAGCTTTTTCCGGCTTTGCCGGATCATTATATAAAACCCAATTTCATCACTGCTTAAATCGAATCATGAAGCAAACTTTTACTCCTAATGACATGGTCGCCTATTTGTACGGCGAAAGCACCCCGGCCCAGACGGAGGCGACGGAGGCAGCTCTGGCTGCTGACCCGGTACTCCGCGGAGAGCTGGCGGCGCTCACCCAGGCCCAGGCAGCGGTCCCCAAAGTGCGGTTCAACGCACGGCGGCGCTTGCTGAACGTGGTCCGTAATTACGCCTTCGGGCCGGACTTGCAGCTATCGGTATAGCCTCCGGCGCCGCACGCTCCGCGTGCGCAGCGTACCAGCCGGCCCTGACCACTTCCCCTGGTTAGGGCCGGTGTTGTTTACCCGGGGCTGTACCACAGAAGTCTCCGGCACTGCCCGCCGCGAGCCCTGTCCTTTATCACCTCCCTACTCCGTACCCCACACTCCGTATGAAAATCGGCCTCCTCTCCGACACCCATTCGTATCTGGACCCCAAGGTCTTTGACCACTTCAAAAACTGCGACGAGATCTGGCACGCCGGAGATGTAGGCGACGCCGGACTACTCGATGAACTGGCAGCCTTTAAACCTACCCGGGGCGTCTATGGCAATATTGACGACGCCTCGGTGCGCCAGCACTGGCCCCTCAATACCACCTTCACGGTAGCGGGCCTGACCGTTTTCATGACCCACATTGGTGGCTACCCAGGCCGGTACACCGCCCGGGTACGTCAATTGCTGGATGACCTCCAGCCCGACCTCTACATCTGCGGTCACAGCCACATCCTGAAAGTAATGATGGATAAAAAACGAGGCATCCTGCACATGAACCCCGGTGCCTGTGGGCGGCACGGATTTCACAAAATCCGAACCTTA
>JAUIIF010000859.1 GCA_030431945.1 Bacteroidia bacterium
CTCGTTTCATATTACTGCATTTGGACTCAAAATACGGTCCGCCGGGCAAAAAGCATCCGGCAGCGCTACCCGGGGTGGATTACGAATTGAACAGCCCGTGCTAAAATTAGGCTTTTGCTAAAGGAAGGGGGCGCGACTTCCGTAGCGAGCGGTCATCCGCCGAGCGATCTTGCAATTGCCCTTAGCGAGCAGTACTTGCCCCTTCGCAGTAGTTGGGTAAAATTTTTTAGTAACACCGTAATCCCGGCCCGACTACGGACGAACCACCACCAGACCTTCCTGCAGCGGATCAAGCGCATCAATCAGGGTGGTAAACATCTCTTCACCGGTTTCCAGGTAAACGTTCAGGAAATTGTCTTTCCGTTCCTGCAAGCTGTTGCCGGGAAAGAGGCGCGCGCGTAATTCCCGAATGGTCTCCATCGCATCCTGGTATTTTTTCTTTTCGATTCGCCGGAGGCGGGACTCGAATTGCCGGATGATTTTGGTCTGCCGGGTCCCTTCCGCCAGCGCTGCTTTTTCCAGGGTGGGGTCAATGGCTTTTGCTTTTTGCGCCAGGCTGGCAAATAAATTTTCCAGTTGGGTCCACTCCGCAGCGAGGGAAAGGTCGTGGGGGCTGTGGGCGGCGACGTAGTCGCGGATGATCAGGTCTTCGTGTTGCAGCAGGTCTTTGAGGCCCAATTGCAGTTTGTCGAGTTGTTGCTGGCTGCGCCGGTCTACCCAGACCACTGAGTTGCGGCGAATCAGCATCGGAAAATTTAATCCGAAAGCGGCAAACTGCGCTTTCCGTTCCAGCCAGTATGCCAGTTCTCCGCCCCCGCCGATGTAGGCCAGGTTGGGAAAGATGAGTTCCTGAAATAAGGGGCGCATGACCACGTTGGGGCTAAACCGCTCCGGGTGTTCTGCCAGCTCGGTCCGGAATTCAGCCTCCGTAAAAACTTTTGCCGTATCCAGGATGCCGTAGTGCCCGTCCTGGAAAACAATGCGATCCCGCCGGCCGGGACTGAGGTAAAACAGGTTGATTTCCCGGGCGTGCGCCTGGCCGGAAAAACCGGCCGCCGTTAGTTGCTCCTGTGTGGCCTCGATCAGTGGTTGACTGACCTGCTCAAAAATCTCCCGCTCCATCAGCGGCCGGAAGGCCGCTTTAAAGGCCACGCGGCTGGGGTTGGCAACAACCAGTTCGGTATCCTTGAAGAGGTCATGCACAAAATGGAACGTTGCCTCGCCGTAGGTCTTATCACCCGTGTAGGCCCGTTTTATGCGGTCGAAGATGCCAAAGGGGGTAAAGTCGCCCCCCAGCAAGGCTTTCAGGGCCGTTAAGGCCGGCCCCAACTCCTCCAGCGAAAGGGCCGATACGGAACCTCCAACGCCTTTAGTCGCTTCCCAGGTAACCATCTCCTGCTTGATCCGGGCGTGGTTGATTTCTGCAAAATCATGGTCTTCCCCGCCGATGATGAAGACGGGCACCACGTGCTGCCTGGTGTAGCGTTCGTTCAGCTGGCGTGCCAGGTTGATCGTGGAACAGATTTTATAAATGAAGTACAGCGGGCCG
>JAUIIF010000176.1 GCA_030431945.1 Bacteroidia bacterium
GGGAGATGCGGATGATGATTCTTTTCTCAGTTATGCCGTTGGCCAGGATAACCTGGAGCTGGTTCGTTTCATTCTGGCGAACGGTGGGGACTTACAACAGCGCGATGTCAACCCTAACGTCGGCTGCCCTCCCATTCATAATACTGAAAGCATTGCGATGCTAAAGTTACTGATGGAGGCAGGTGCCGACGCCACTGGCCAGTGTGCTAACGGACGAACCCTATTGCACTATACCGCTAAGGATAATTTGCCGGAACTGGCGCAATACCTCCTGGAAAATAAAATCGTTGATCCGGCCGTAAAGGATAAAAATGGGGAGACGGCCCTGGATTATGCCGCTAAATACCGTGCCCCTGAAGTGGCGGAATTACTGGAAGGAAGATAAGACTTCACCCGAAATGCGCGGACCGGCACCGTATTTTTACCCGGCTCCCCGTTGCAAATTTGTCTGCTCCATGTTGCGTTTCTTGCTCCTACTCTTCCTTCTTTGCGGCTGCTCGCTCTCTGCGCAGCATACCCTCACCGGCTCGCTCACCGACGAAACAACCGGGGAGCCAGTAGCTTTCGCCACGGTCTACCTCGACGGTACCTCCAAGGGAGAAGTGACCGGCGATGACGGCACCTTTACCCTCACTGACGTTTCCTTACCAGCGACCCTGGTGGTGAGTCACCTGAATTACGATAATCAGACGCTGAACCTAACGGCCCCCGGGCCGCCGCTGACGCTGCGCTTATCGCCGCAGGACGCCGTACTGACCGGCGTGGAAGTGACGGACCGCAACACCAGGGCGGAAACCCTGGCCGAGTTCCGCGAGCTTTTGCTGGGTAAGGATGCCTGGGGTAAAAAAGCCGTGATCCGTAACGAGGAAGCCCTGCGCTTCGACCGCGATTATTACCAGCGGACCCTGACGGTAGACAACGAGAAAATACGGTCCATGCTGCTCGCAAAGAACCGGCGCGGGGCCCGCTGGTCGGAGGATGGAACCACCTATACCTACGAACAACGCAAAAACCTTAAGGCCATCTCCCTGGGCCCGCTGCAAATTGACCTGCCCCACCTCGGCTACCAACTGCGGATGGACCTGAGCGAATTCCGGGCGGATTACCAGGAGGGAAGGCGTGCCTACCTCGGGACTTTTTTCTTCTCGGAGGCAGACAAGGTGAAGAAAAAGCACTTACGGAACCGGGAACGGGCTTACCTCGGGTCCGCCATGCACTTCGCCCGGTCTTTACTCTCCGGCAACCTGGCCAGGAATGGCTTCAAAGTCGTTGAGGTAATCAAACACCGGCAACCGAAGCGGGAAGAGATTCAGGAAATTGAACTGACGGATTATCTCCACCAGGTCAGTGACCACCTCTGGGAACTGCGCGGCCTGCAGGGGCGAGATTTTGCGGTCCTGTATTACGGAGACGGCAGGCAACGACCTCTGCCGCCGTGGAAATGGGACCGGACCCAGCCGGTGCAAGCCAGTTTTCACGTGGACGGAGAACGGTGCCTGCTCATCGCCGGAGGTGGATTCGGGGATGCCAATATTGCCTTTTCGGGCTACATGGGGACCCGCGGACTGGCCTGGGGGCTCCCGGTAGACTACACGCTGGAATAGGCGCGGCCGCCGGTGCGAAGAAAAATTTTCAGGAAGAGCCGGCTCCCCTTACCTGGTCTTTGCACCGGCGGCCGCGCCCTGCTGCTTCGCCAAAATACTCCTTCGGCTTCGGTTGGTCAGGTCTGCAAAGCAGAGATATTTCCTCCCCGGCGTCAGGAGCGCACTTCCCTCGCCGTACCTTTGCCGCAAAATTGATGTCATGGCTAAAGAAGTTGTCAAAAAGCGTAGCAAGATCTCCATTGAAGTGGGGCTGAATCAGGAGCAAATGCCCGTAGAAATGAAGTGGGGGGCTTCGGATAAGCCCGGCCCGAGTGAAGGTTGCAAAGGCATGCTCCTTTCCCTGTTCAACGAACAGACGAAGGAGACGATGAAAATTGACCTGTGGACCAAGGAAATGCAGGTAGTGGAAATGGACCGGTTTATGTACCAGACCTTACGCGGCCTGGCGGATACCTACTTCCGGGCAACGGGAAATAAAGAACTGGCCAACCAGATGCAGCAATTTGTCTTCTTTTTCGGCCAGGCTACCGGCGCTATTCCGAAGGAAGGCGAGGTCTGAGCTGACCGATGATTTATTTAACTGCAAACCGCAGTTAGACCCAAACCACCACACTATACCCAAGCCACTCCGGCTTAGGTATACCGGACATTTTTTGGCTCCCTCTCCGCTGAGCCCTTAGGCGAAGCGAGTTGGAGAGGGCGGGGGAGAGGTCAACCCGTAAAATGTCCAGGAGTGTGGCACACCACTTTAACTTAGGTATAATTACCTCGCAAAAGGCAGCAGGTTTCTCTCCTTCAGCACGGGGCGGCAGCGCTCCGCCCGCCCGTTTTACGCAGACCCCGCACGGGAAAAGGATGGATTTTTTACCCAGAATTCATCTTTTTTTAATTTCTCCGTAAGACCAACCGATTGCATTTTTAGGGGCGTTTGTCTATTGGTCCTCAATGCCTACCTTCGGTTGCTGTTACAATTATTATCTGAGCTGACGGGCGAATTAATCGCGCCTGCTTATCATCAAAACTACCATAAGAGCTATGGCCTATTTTTCTGAGATTCCCCAAATTCGTTTTGAGGGCAAAGAGAGTGACAACCCTCTCGCATACAAATACTATGACAAGCACCAGGTAGTTGCCGGTAAGACCATGAACGAACACTTTAAGTTCGCGATGGCCTGGTGGCACACCCTCTGCAATACGGGCGGCGACCCCTTTGGCCCCGGAACTGCCGCCTACCCGTGGCTGCAGGCTGATGACCCGGTGCAGCGGGCCAAGGATAAGGTAGACGCAGGCTTTGAAATCCTGGACAGGTTGGATATGGACTACTTCTGTTTCCACGATGTCGACCTGCTGGATGAGGAAGGCGCCGATCTGGATACTTACGGCCGCCGCCTGGAAGAAGTAACCGATTACCTCAAGGCAAAGATGGCTGCCGACGGCCGCAAAGTACTCTGGGGTACCGCCAACCTGTTCAGTAACCCCCGTTACATGAATGGCGCGAGTACCAACCCTGACTTTAACGTGGTAGCCTACGCCGGCGCTCAACTGAAAAATGCCATCGATGCCACCATCAAGCTGGACGGCGAAAACTACGTCTTCTGGGGCGGCCGCGAGGGCTATATGAGCTTGCTGAATACGGACCTTGGCCGCGAAGTGGACCACCTCGCCCAGTTCCTCACCATGGCCCGGGATTACGCCCGCAAGCAGGGCTTCACCGGTACGTTTTTCATCGAACCCAAGCCGTTTGAACCCAGCAAGCACCAGTACGACTTTGACAGCGCTACGGTCGCCGGATTCCTGCGCAAGTACGACCTGATGGATGACTTCAAGCTCAACATTGAAGTTAATCACGCCACCCTGGCACAACATACCTTTCAGCACGAGCTGGCCGTTGCCGTCTCCGAAGGCCTTCTGGGAAGCATTGATGCCAACCGGGGCGATTACCAAAACGGTTGGGATACGGACCAGTTCCCGACTAACGTGCCCGAACTGACGGAAGCCATGCTCGTTATCCTGGAAGGCGGCGGCCTGCAGGGAGGAGGCGTCAATTTTGATGCCAAAACCCGGAGAAATTCCACGGACCTGGTCGACATCTTCCACGCCCACATCGGCGGGATGGACGCCTTCGCCCGCGGACTACTGGCCGCAGATAAAATTCTGACTTCAAGCAAGTACAAAGCCATGCGGGAAGAGCGCTACAGCTCTTTCGACAGTGGTAACGGTAAGGCTTATGAAACAGGTAAGCTAACCCTTGAAGAACTGGCCAAGATCGGTTACGCCCAGGGCGAGCCACGCCAGACCTCCGGCCGGCAGGAACTCTACGAGAATATCCTTACGCAGTACAGCTAGCGATCCGGGCCATGAGTACACCGTAAAATGGCCTGCAGAATATTCGCTCGCGGACTGCGTCCGTAGCATCCAAATAAGTTTTAAGTGCCATGCCACTGGTTTCCCGGAGCGGAAATCAGTGGCATTTTATTTCTCCTGCGGGATTAAGTATCTTACCACTCGCAACCCGCAACTCGCAACCCGCAACCCGCAACCCGCAACCCGCAACCCGCAACCCGCAACCCATGCAATACCAGGAATCCCAGAAGTTTAACCAGTGGTGGCTCTGGCTGCTCAACATGGTGGTTTTTATGGGGGTGAGCATCATCGGTTACACCAGCTGGCAGAACGGAGACGGCCTGGGGACGGCCTTGTTGGGGCCGGCGGTAATGGCCCTCGTGATGATCCTGCTGGCCATGGTGGAATTAAGAACGGTGATTACGGAAGACGGGATCGAGGTCAGGTTCTGGCCCTTTGGCCGCCGTCGCATTTTTAAGTCGGAGGTTAAAAAAGCCGTAGTGCGCAAGTATATGCCCCTCAAGGAGTACGGTGGGTGGGGGTACCGGATCGGACCCCACGGTAAGGCCTACAATATGCAGGGAAATCACGGGCTGCAGCTTGAGTTTCAGGACGGGGAGCGGCTCCTGATCGGTACGCAGCGGCCGGAGGAATTACAAGCCTTCCTGGTGGAATACTTTGCCGACCAAAATGAGCTCACCGATGAGGCAATTACCCTCAAGTTGAAAGAACTCCGGGAAGAAAGGCTGGAAAAATAGTGACCTGTGAATCACCCGTCCGTCTGAACAAATGAGTAAGATTAACGATATTACTTCCGGAAAAGGAATTGTTCTTTTTCGTAAACAAAAACCTATCACTATTATGGGATTAATCTCCTTCCTCAAAGAAAAAGGCGCCAGCCTTTTTGGTAAAAAAGAGCAAGAGGTAACTAAAGAAGTTGCCCTGACCAAAGTACAGAAACTCGAAGCAGAGATTAAGCGGCTTGGTCTTAACATTAATGACCTGCGCCTCGAACTGTGCGAACAGGTGATCGTTCAGGGGGCTACCGATACCACTGAGCAGGCAGAAAAAGTGGTGCTGGCCCTCGGTAACATCGAAGGAATCGGCTCCGTAGATAACCAAATCTACGTCGCTAACCCCGAGCCGGAAGCCGTATTCTACACGGTGCAGGCGGGCGATAGCCTCTCCAAAATCTCCAAGGCACAGTACGGTGACCCGATGCGCTACGAGCAGATCTTCGAGGCCAACCGGCCGATGCTCAGCCACCCGGACAAGATTTACCCCGGGCAGGTACTGCGGATTCCGCAATAGGCAGGAAGCTTTAATGCAGCAAGGGCCGTTAGTCATCAGACTAATGGCCCTTGCTGTGTTCAGGGGGGTAGTGTCAGCGCTTGGGGCCGGGCCCGCCACTAACTTACCGCTTCCCGGATTCGCAGCAGCTTCGTCAGGATACCTTCCAGTTTATCCAGCGGCAGCATATTGGCGGCGTCGCTTTTGGCGCTGGCGGGGTTGGGGTGCGTTTCCATGAAAATGCCGTCGGCCCCAACGGCGATGGCTGCCTTGGCGATGGTTTCGATCAGGGCGGGTTTGCCGCCCGTTACGCCCGTCGCCTGGTTAGGCTGCTGCAAACTGTGGGTGCAATCCATCACCACGGGGCTGCCCAGTTGGCGCATGACCGGAATGCCCCGGAAATCGACCACGAGATCCGTGTAGCCGAAAGTAGCGCCGCGTTCGGTCAGCCAGACCTGGTCGTTTCCGGAATCCAGTACTTTTTGCCGGGCAAAGGACATGGCTTCCGGGCTAAGAAACTGTCCCTTCTTAATGTTCACCACCTTACCGGTATTGGCGGCAGCAACGAGCAGGCTGGTTTGCCGGCAAAGGAAGGCCGGAATCTGCAGCACATCCACGTAACGGGCAGCCAGGGCGGCCTCTTCGTCTGCGTGGATGTCGGTAGTGGTGGGTAAGTCAAAACGTTGCCCCACGGCCGCCAGAATCTCCAGCGCCCTTTCATCACCAATGCCGGTAAAACTGTCGATTCGGCTGCGGTTCGCTTTGCGGTAGCTGCCCTTGAAAATGTAGGGAATGCCGAGTTTGTCAGTGATCTCGCCTACACGTTCGGCGATTTCCAGCGCGATGTCCTCACCTTCAATCGCACAGGGGCCGGCGATGAGAAAAAAGCTGTTTTTGTCAGTGTGTTTAAGCTTGGGAACGCTGATCATGGTAATTTTTTGGCGCGAACGCGGGTGCAAATACGGTTGAAGCGCAAAGGTACGCCGACTCCTGTGGAATGCCCCCTCAGCCTGCCTTTTCGTCATCATTGCCGGCACCTGCGGCCGCGCCAGATGATCCGCTATACCTGAGCCGGAGCGGGGTGGGAAAATCGGCGCGTCGTGAACGTGGTTCCTTGACAAGGCAAAAAAGTGGGCAACGCCTTAGGGGGGGCGAGGCTTTTTAACCAGGTCCGGAGCCATGATAACCGCGGGGGATTCTCCCCCCGCAGGAGCAGCCACCTGCACCTCTTTGACTTAAGCGTAACCTTCCTTTTTTACCCGTAGAAAATAAGAAGCTTTTCACCGCTTTCGGAGGCATGGTCGCTAGGTGACTGGAAACTAGGTCCTTACGTAGCGAAAAAGTCACTAAGCCTGGAAATGTTAAAAAAAAAGCGGACAGAACGAAAATATTGCCCTATATTTACACCATATTAGTGAAGAAATATTCACGTTTAACCTAATTAACTACTTTATGCGTATTGCCTCTATCTTGTTGGCTTCCCTGTTCCTGGGGATGTCCAGCCTCTCTTTTGCTCAGGTTCTGGAACCTGTCGCAGCAACGCCGCTTGAAGCGGATGCAAAAAAAATCTTCGTCAATACCACTACCGGCATTCCGGTCCTGCAGACCGTAAATGCTTACCTGGGAATGAGCCCCAAGGACGGGTCCATTATCTGGACGGTGGAACGGAACGCCGGAGCCGCGCTTACCGAACTGGCCGATAGCGACGCGGATACCAGGGATTTCGATGAAATCCCCAACACTCCCCTGGTTTTCGCCGGGGGCAATCTGCTCAACGTCATTACCGGTACCGTAATCATCGACGGTACGGAAAATGACCTGCGCCGCCTGCGCAGCTACTACGTGCTGCCCGATCAGGACCTCATCCTCATGGAAATTGCCGGCAAAGGAGCCATCTTCCTTTACGGCATTGATCCTTTCGAGAACGTGCAGAAATGGGGCGTTCAGCTGCGGGAAGCCTCCGGCCTGTCCATGTCACTTTCTGAAGATACGTCTTCCGGAGACCTGAAGCCACAACTGAATGCTGCCGGGAACCTGATCTACGACAACGGTAAGTACCTGGCCCTGATCGATTTGAAGAGTGGTGAGTTGAAGTGGAACGAAAAAATCAACGCCGGCTACATTTTCACCAACAAGGCTGGTAATCGTATGGTGATTGCCGAGGCACGTGGCGGCCTCGGGGGCCTCATGTCCACCCCCGGTGACGATAGCCCCGGGCAAAAATTTGGTAAAAAGCTTCACCTGATCGATACGGAAACCGGCCAGAGTATCTGGAAAAAAGAAAAAAAGCTGGATGGTAACGTCCTTTACGTTACGCCTTACGACGGAGGATTCCTCGTCGTTCACGACGAAGGGATGAACATTTACACTTTCGATGATGCGAAAGGTGACGGCCGCTGGAAGAAAGACTATTCTGAAAAGGGCGTAGTTAACGTTGAGCAGGGTGACGAGGGCCTGATGGTCTACTTTAAAAATAAGCGGATGCTGGTGGATCCCGTCTCGGGAGACGATAAGTGGAAGAAGGCTGAAAAACTGGAGAAAGAATCCAGCGGCTTTCTTTGGGGCCTGGCGGATTACGAGCCCGAAGTTCGTCGCGTGGGTAAGCATGACGTAACTTTCAATAACGGCTCCATTACCATTGGGGAAGGGTTTCGTGCCCCGAAATATCCGTTTAACTGGATCATCGAAGAAGACGACCGGATCGTGGTGGTAATTCCGGAACCAACGGAAGGCAGCCGGATTGGTAAACCACGTTTTATCGCAACGGCCATCGAACTGGGCGGCGATGAAGTAAAGACGAACCGCGAGTATTTCGGTCTGAAAAAAGGATTGGCGGCCTTCGACAAAGTAGCTAATGGCTACTTCTTTTATAACGACCGGGGGTACGTACTGATGGACTATTCCCCCCAGGACGGTTTCTCGGAGGTAAAGGACGCATGGTACCCCGACCCAACGGCAGCCCTGCGTACGCTGACGGCCATTGCCTCAGCTGCGGCTTGCGGATCGA